>JAADEQ010000048.1 GCA_013153345.1 Campylobacterota bacterium
GCTGAAGCTCTAAAACTTTCCCATTTAATTGAGCTCTATAACCAACTCCATTAATCTCAAGAGACTTTTTAAACCCCTTATCAAGCCCAATTATAATATTATTAAACAAAGACCTATAAGTTCCCCAATAAGCTGAAGATTGCTTATCCTCTCCAACTCTCTCAAACTTCACCTCATCATTATCAATCTCAACTTTTACTCTACCATAAGTATCAAGTCTCTTTTCTAACTTACCTTTTTTAGCAACTAAAGTTGTCCCATCCAATTTTACTTCAATTCCTGAAGGAATCTTTACAGGTTGCTTTCCAACTCTTGACATTCAAACCTCCTTACCAAACACTACAAAGCACTTCGCCGCCAATACCGCGCTTATAAGCCTCATCATTAGGAAGCACACCTTGGCTTGTTGAAACAATTAATGTTCCATAGCCATTTTTAAATCTCTTAATCTCATCTTTACCTTTATAGATACGGCGACCCGGCTTTGAAATTCTTTTTAGCTCATTAATTGGGCTCTTATTATTTTCATCATACTTTAGATTAACTTTAATAATCTTTTTATTATTTCCAATATCCTCAACACTATAACTATCTAAATAACCCTTCTCTACCAGAATAGAAACAATAGACTCAATTGTTTTAGAGTGTAGTAAATCAGTACTCTCTAATCTTCTCATCGATGCATTTCTAATTCGAGTAAGAGAATCTGCAATAATATCTGTCATCATCTTTTACTCCTTACTACCAGCTTGCTTTTCTCATACCAGGGATTAACCCCTCACCTGCCATCTTTCTAAGACAAATTCTACAAATTCCAAAATCTCTATAAACTGAATGTGGTCTTCCACAAATATTACATCTAGTATAAGCTCTAACTTTAAATTTAGGCTTTCTCTTTGCTTTAATAATTAAACTTTTTCTAGCCATTATTTTCTTCCTTTCGCAAACGGCACACCAAGTTTTTCAAGTAATACATATGCCTCTTTATCATCCTCACTTGTTGTAATAATTGCAATATTCATCCCGTGCGTTTTCATAATAAAATCATAATCAACCTCTGGGAAAATAAGCTGCTCATCAAGTCCAAAGTTATAGTTTCCTCTACCATCAAAACCTTTTTTTGAAAGGCCTCTAAAATCTTTAACTCTTGGAAGCGCAATAGAGATAAGCTTATCTAAAAAGTTATACATTCTATCGCCTCTAAGAGTTACTTTAATTCCACTTGGAGCACCCTCTCTTGCTTTAAAACCAGCAACAGACTTTTTTGCTTTTGTAATAACAGCTTTTTGCCCAGCAATTAAGCTAATTGTATCAGCCATATTTTGGATAAGTTTAGCATCCTTACCCTCTTGACCAGCTCCAACACTAATTACAATCTTCTCAAGCTTTGGAGTTTGCATAACATTTTTAATACCAAGCTCTTCTCTAAGCTCTGGCGCAATTTTGTTATACTTCTCTTTTAATCTACTCATCATTAACCCTCAACTTTCTTAACATTAGAGATATGAATAGGCATCTCTATATTAATAAAACCACCCTCTTTATTCTCCTCAGTTGGTTTTACTGCTTTTTTAGCAATTTTACAACCAGCTACAATTACAGCATCTTTTTTAGGGATAACCTTTAAAACCTCACCAGTCTTGCCTTTATCATCACCAGCGATAACTAAAACCTTATCACCCTTTTTAATCTTAAACTTCTTTGCCATTACCACACCTCCGGTGCTAGGGATACAATCTTCATAAACCCTGCATATCTAGTCTCTCTTGCAACTGGTCCAAAAATACGAGTTCCAATAGGCTCTTTTTTATCATTAATAATCACAGCTGCATTATCATCAAATCTAATTAAAGAGCCATTTTCTCTTTGAATCTCTTTTTTAGTTCTAACAACAACAGCTTTTACAACTTTACCCTTTTTGACTCTTCCATTTGGAAGCGCTTTTTTAACAGAAGCAACAATAACATCTCCAACACTAGCATATCTTCTTTTGCTTCCACCTAAAACTTTAATACACATAATCTCTTTTGCGCCGCTATTATCGGCAACATTTAATCTTGTAAAACTCTGAATCATTACCCCTCTCCTCTTTGCGTAATTTCAAGAAGACGGAATGCTTTTCTTTTGGAGATTGGAGCACACTCAATTGCACTAATAATATCTCCAACATTTGTCTCATTCTTCTCATCGTGCACTAAATACTTCTTAAATCTCTTAACAGTCTTATGGTATCTTGGGTGTAATACTTTTCTCTCAACCAAAACTGTTGCTGTTTTATCACCAGCCTTTTTTATAACTTTTCCAGATATTACTCTTTTTGGCATCTCTCACCCTTTATCTATTCTTCATCTTTGCACTAATTGCGGTTTTAATTCTTGCAACATCTTTTTTAGCTTCTCTAAGCTCTGCAGTATTAGTTAGTTGCATTGTCTTTAACTTTACTTTTAATGTAAAAACCTCAAGTTTTTTCTCTTTTAAGAGCTTATTTAGCTCTTCTAAACTCTTATCTTGAAGCTCAGTATATTTCATTGCTATCATCCCTTGAAATAATTTTGGTCTTAAATGGCAATTTATAACAAGCTAGCTTTAATGCTTCTCTTGCTAAATCTTCTCTAACTCCAGCCATTTCAAAAATAATACGACCAGGCTTAATATTCATAACCCACTTCTCAACACTACCTTTACCCTTACCCATTCTTGTCTCAAGTGGTTTTTTGGTTAAAGGCTTATCTGGAAATACTCTAATCCAAGTTTTTCCAGTTCTGCTAACTTTTCTAGTCATTGCAACCCTAGCTGCTTCAATTTGGCGAGAGTCAATTCTTCCATGCTCAAGAGCCTTAATTGCAAACTCACCAAACTCAATCTTATTTCCGCGATATGCTTTTCCGCGGTTTCTTCCCTTTTGCTGCTTTCTATATTTTGTTCTTTTTGGCATTAACATGGGCTACTCTCCTCTTTTTCTTCTACCACGAGTTGGACGCTCTTTCTTTTCTGGCTGAATCCCTTTTTGTAAAACTTCACCTTTAAAAATCCAAACTTTAACTCCAATATTTCCATAAGTAGTTAAAGCTTCAGCAAAACCATAATCAATCTTTGCTCTTAGAGTATGAAGTGGAACTCTACCTTCAAGATACCACTCAGTTCTAGCCATCTCAGCCCCACCAAGTCTTCCAGCACAAGCAATCTTAATACCTTTAGCTCCTTGCTTTAGGGCTCCTTGAATTGCTTTTTTCATCGCTCTTCTAAAAGCTACCCTTCTTTCAATTTGAGAAGCAACATTTTCTGCAATTAACTGAGCATTTGCTAAAGGTTTTTTCTCCTCTTTAATATTGATAGAGACATCTTTTTGAAGCATCTTTTGAAGCTTATTTTTTAGCCTCTCAATATCAGCACCCTTTTTACCAATAACAAGTCCTGGACGTGCTGTTACAATTGTAAGTCTTATTTTTTTAAGAGTTCTCTCAATTATAACATTGCTAACTCCAGCAAAACTAAGCTCATCTTTTATAAATTTTCTAATTTTATAATCCTCTTCAATAAATGCTGGAGTTCTATCTTTAGATGGAAACCATCTACTCTCCCAGTTTCTATTAATTCCAAGTCTAAGCCCAATTGGATTTACTTTTTGACCCATTGTTACGCTTCCTTTCCGCTATTATTTGCTGGAGCAACTTCCACTAAAATATGAGAAGTTGGCTTTAAGATTCTAGTTGCCATACCTCTAGCTCTTGGTCTCCATCTCTTTAGATAAGCCGCTTTATCAACTCTACAACTAGTAATTACAACCTCATCTGGCTCATAATCCCCATTTGCAACTGCTGAAGCAATAACTTTTGAGATAATCTTTGCTGCCTTATTTGGCATAAATTCAAGTGCAGCAATAGCCTCTTCAGCATTCATCCCTTGAACTTCTCTAGCAACAAGTCTTGCTTTTGTTGGTGATACTCTTACAAATCTTAATAGTGCTCTACTCATTACTTAGCCTTTTTTTGAACAGTGCCTTTATGGCCTCTAAAAGTTCTAGTTGGTGCAAACTCACCAAGCTTATACCCAACATGCGCCTCAGTAATAAATACTGGCACAAATTGGCGCCCATTGTGAACATTGATTGTTAATCCAATCATTTCAGGAAAAATTGTTGACCTTCTTGACCAAGTCTTAATTGGCTTATTTGAACCCTCTTTCTTTGCCTTTAATACTTTTTTCATTAGATGGTCATCAATAAAAGGTCCCTTTTTTAATGATCTAGCCATACTCTAACCCCTTACTTTTTCTTTCTTCTTGAAATTATAAACTTATCACTTTGCTTTTTCTTTCTAGTCTTATAACCTTTAGTTGGCATACCCCAAGGAGTTACTGGATGACGACCAGAGTTTGTTTTTCCTTCACCACCTCCGTGTGGATGGTCAACTGGGTTCATTGCCGACCCTCTAGTTTGAGGTCTAATACCTCTGTGGCGGTTTCTTCCAGCCTTTCCTATTACAATATTTATATACTCCTCATTTCCAACAGTTCCAACTGTTGCCATACACTCACCAAGAATATATCTCATCTCTCCACTTGGAAGCCTTAGTGATACATATTTTCCATCTCTACCCATAATTTGAGCATAACTTCCTGCACTTCTTGCAAGTTTTCCACCTTGCCCTGGATTCATCTCAATATTATGAACCAAAGTTCCTACTGGAATATTTTTTAGCTTCATCGCATTTCCAGGCTTAACATCAAGGCCACCCTCTGCTGCCATAATCTTATCTCCAACCTTTAGACCCTTTGGCTGGATAATATATCTCTTTTCTCCATCAATATAGTTAATTAAGCAGATTCTACAATTTCTATATGGGTCATACTCAATAGTAGCAACTCTACCCTCAATTCCAAATTTGTTTCTTTTAAAGTCAATTATTCTATAAAGCTTTTTTGCTCCACCTTCTCTATGGCGAGAAGTGATTCTTCCATAATTATTTCTTCCAGCTCTAGTTGGAAGTTTAATTAAAAGACTTCTAACAGTTGGCTTTGACGTAATATCACTATTATCAAGCGTCGTCATAAAACGGCGCGATGGAGTATATGGTCTATAACTTTTAATTGCCATCTTCTATCCTTATACACTTAGGCTTTCAATTTTAGCATCTTCAGGAAGCTTTACATAAAACTTCTTATAATCACTACGCTTCCCTTCAATACCCTTAAATCTTTTTACTTTACCTTTTACTCTCATTGAGTTTACTCTTAAAGGTTTTATACCAAAATACTCTCTAAAAATCTCTTTTAGCGAGTTTTTAGTAACTCTTGGACTAGTTTGAACAACAATAACACCATCTTCTTGCAAATTAAGACTCTTTTCTGTATATAAAATTGCTTTAATATCTGTTATATCTGCCATCTTCAACTCTCTTTAATTAGATTTTCCCAAACAGATTTTTCAATAACAATTGCGCTATGCGCAGCCGCTAAATATGCATTTAAATCTTTTGGTTCAATTAGACTTACATTTGGTAAATTTCTAAAAGCTAAAAGTGTCTTCTCATCAATATTATCTTTTATAAATAGAGCATTTTTAACATTAAACTCTTTAAAAAAGTTATTTGCATCTTTTGTCTTACCACTCTCTATCTTAATTGAATCAACCACAAATAGCTTCTCATTTGCAGCCTTCTCAGCAATTGCGTGCTGTAGTGCAAGTCTTTTTTGTTTTTTATTTACTTTTTGGGTATAGTTTTTTGCATTTGTTGGACCAAATACAACTCCACCACCTCTAAATTGTGGTGCTCTAATACTTCCTTGTCTAGCGCGTCCACCACCTTTTTGAGCAAATGGCTTCTTTCCACCACCACTTACTGCACTTCTATTTTTGGTATGAGCACTACTAGCTCTCTTATTTGCTAAATAAGCTTTACAATATAGATATAGGTTATGAGGATGAACCTCCAAAAAACTTTGTGGTAAATCTGATGTCTTTATTACTACCTTACTCATTTAACAATCCTTACTATTCCTCTTGCTCCATTATGTCCAGGAACTGCACCTTTTAATACTAAAATTCCATTCTCTTCATCAAATGAGATAACCTCATTCTTAACTGTCACCTTCTTATTTCCATACTGCCCTGGCATCTTTTGACCTGGTTGAACGCGTCCTGGCCACTCACACATACCAATACTTCCTGGTGCTCTATGAAATCTTGACCCGTGGCTTCTAGGACCTCCAGCAAATCCATATCTCTTTACAACTCCAGTAAATCCTCTACCTTTTGAGTTAAAAGAGCTCTTAACAACTTTTGCCTCTTTTAATGGCTCAAAACTCAAATCTCCAGGCTCAACACCCTCAGCAACCTTAAGCTCTCTAAATCTATTGAACTCTTTGCTAAGATTATACTTCTTTTGTTGCCCCTCAATTGGCTTATTTATCTTCTTTCCACTTGGATAAGCAACAAGAGCCTTCCCATTATCTTTAACTTCACAAACTTTTGTCTCTATAACTTTAAGTAGAGTTACAGGAACACTTGGAACACTAATTGTTCTACTCATTCCAATCTTTTCTACAATAAACTCCATCTAAAAACTCCTTAACTCTCAAGCGAGCGGATTTCAACTTCCACTTCTGGCGCTAAATCTAATTTCATTAATGAATCAATAGTATCAGTAGAAGCTGATACAATATCAATCAATCTTGAGTGAATTCTAATCTCAAACTGCTCTCTACTATCTTTATTAATATGAGGAGATCTTAAGACTGTATATCTTTTAATCTTTGTTGGCAATGGAATTGGTCCACGAAGCTCTGAACCAGTTCTTTTAACTGCATCCACAATTGCTTTGACTGATCTATCTAAAACCATATGGTCATAAGCTTTTAGCTTAAGTCTAATTTTTTCCACAAACTTCTCCTTAAAGAACTCGTTGCTGTTACAACAATTTTTCATTATTAATAATTGCAATACCCAAAATTGGAAGTGGTATTTTACTATTTTAAAGTAAAATTTAAGCTTTATTATATGTGAAAAAAAATATAATTTTTGAAAAACTTTACTTCCAAAAAGGAAAAAATGGCAATTTTAGACTATTTCTTTTCAAATAGAGTTGACAATATAAGAACATTCCCAAGAAAATTGCAACTCCCGCTCAATAAGAGCTTCTTACTATATGGAGCAAGAGGAGTTGGCAAAAGCTATCTTATATATGACTATCTAAAAAGGGTAAAACGGCGCTACTTATATATAGATTGTCAAGACCCAATCTTTATTATTGAAGAGCTAAACCTAAGTGAACTTGAGCAATTTATTGTCGAAGAGAAGATAGAACTACTAATTTTAGACCACTACTTTGAAGGATTCCTACCCTCTTTTCCAAAAGTAGAGCAAATAATAGTTATCTGTCGAAAAGAGATAAATCTACCCTTTTTATCCTATAAGCTCTATCCTCTTGATTTTGAGGAGTTTTTAAATTTTACCAAAACCTTTAATATCCAAAGCGCCTTTAACCTCTTTTCAAAAAAAGGCTCCTTGCCAGCAGTTGCAAAAGAGGAGAATATATTTATCTTTAAAGAGCTATTTTTTGAAAAGTTTGAGACCCAAGAGGGAAAGGTTCTTTTAATTTTAGCTCTTTTTAATACAAAGATAGTAACTACTCATCAACTATATCTACGCGCAAAGGAGTATTTTAAAATATCTAAAGATTGGCTATATAAGACAATTAAGCTCTTTGAAGAGGAGGAGATTATCTATCAAATAGATAGAATAGAAAAGGGGTTTGGAAAAAAGCTTATCCTATATGATTTTGCATTTAGCAGATATCTAAATAAATCCCAAACATTTTTAACCACTTTTGATTCAATTGTGGCTCTCTCTTTGATAAAGAAAAATATCTCCATTCTCTCCCTCTCAAACCCTATTGGATATCTAACCCACACAAAAGAGCTCATTTTACTAGCTCCATTTGACTCCCAAGAGAGCTACTGGCTAAAGGCTCAAAAATATTTTCTTTTTATAAAAAAGCTCTCCCCAAAAAAAATCACAATTTTAACAATCTCCACCTCTTATGAGTTTAAAATTGAGCACCTAACCTTTAGAGCAATAGCCTTTTATGAGTGGGTAATTGGGTTAGAATAAAACTCTCTTCTACTTTTTCCAAAATTTTTTAGTTAAAATTAAAAAAAGAGCAAATAAGGAGGGGTAGATGGAAGAGAAGATAAGATTCTTTAAAATTTTTATCTCTTCACCAAGTGATGTTGCAAAAGAAAGACGCATTGCTAAACAAGTAATTGAGGCTCTTTTTAGAAAATATAAAGATAAGCTAAAGATTGAGATAGTCTTATATGAAGATAGAGTGCAGCTTGCAAATAGGGGCGATTTTCAATCTCAAATTGAAAGACCTTCACAAAGCGATTTAACAATTGTAATCTTATGGTCAAGGCTTGGCTCACCGCTCTCAAGTGAGTATAGAGGCGAAATTAGCGGCAAAGTTCCGGTAACCGGGACTGAGTGGGAGTTTGAAGATGCCCTAAAAGGAGCACTTGAGAATAACTCTCCAGATCTATTGGTCTATAAAAAGACAGCTCCAATAATAGCAGAAATTGACTCAAATGAAGCAATTATAAAAGCACAAGAGAAAAAAAAGGTTGAAGAGTTTTTTAAAAAGTGGTTTCACAATAAGGATAATAGCTTCAAAGCAGCCTACTATACCTTTAGAGATG
>JAADEQ010000123.1 GCA_013153345.1 Campylobacterota bacterium
TAGCTCACCTAACTCCCCAAGATAGCTTCTTGTATCATCTCCTCTAAAGATTCTAATATCTGGTAAGATTAGAGCCTTTTTATCAAGATAATCAAAAACCGCCTTAGCCCTCTTTGCCTCTTTTAGGTTATCAACTAAAAATATCCTCTCTTTTGGATTTTTTTGTAGATACTCAAATAGATTTGCTTGATTCACTCCCTAATCCTTACTCAATAAATCTTTTAGACTATCTAAAGGCTCTTTACCCCCCAAAAGATTATTAACCTCATTTGCAATTGGAAGATAGATACCCTTCTCTTCTCCAATCTCCACTACTGCCTTTGTAGTAGCCACTCCCTCAGCTACCTCCCCTAACTCCTCTAATATCTCTTCTAATCTCTTTCTCTTAGCCAAATTAAACCCTACTCTATAGTTTCTAGATAGATTTGAGCTTGCAGTTAAAAACAGATCTCCTGCACCTCCAAGGGAGAGAAAAGTATCTTTTTTAGCTCCAAAAAACTCTCCAAATCTACTCATCTCCACAAGCCCTCTAGATATCAATGCAGCTCTTGCATTATTCCCAAGCTCCAAGCCATCGCAAACTCCTGCTGCAATTGCAATAATATTCTTATATGCCCCAGCAACCTCAGCTCCAATTACATCATCATCAACATAGGCTTTAATAAAAGATGGCATTGCATTAGCAAACTCTTTTGCAAGCTCCAAATTGGTTGAGCTAACAACAAGAGCAGTTGGCAAAGATTTCATAACCTCAGCCGCAAATGAGGGACCACTAAGAAAACTTAACTGATTCTCTTTTACAAACTCTCCATACACCTCATTTAAAAACTTCCCACTACTAACCTCAATCCCTTTAGCAGCAACCAAAATCTTTTGTCCCCTATTTTTAAAATGTCTTCTCATAAACTCTCTTACAAATTGAGTTGGAATTGCCATTACTAAATATGGATACTCCAGTGCCTCTTCTAATGGAATAAAATTTGGCAAATCTCTTTTTCTCCTTGAGCTAATTACAACATCATTTTTTTGGCTAAAAGCATAATTTAGGGCACTTCCCCATTTCCCTGCTCCAATAACTGCTATCTTCATCTTAACCTCCACACTCTAATTCAAATCTCTTAATATCTTCTTCTTTTCCAACTACAACAATAATATCATTTGGGTCAATCTTATGGTCAAATCCAACCGTATTAAATACAAACTGATTCCCAAGCTCCTCATCAATCATTCCAATAAAGATAATATTATATCTCTCAAAATCTATCTCGCTCAATTTTTTTCCATTTAAAGGGGAGTTTGGCCCAATTTTAATCTCTTTAAAAATATACCCATGACTCTTATTAATAAAGCCTTGAAGAAACTTAGTTGCTACTGGAATTGTTAAGGTATGCTTAATAATATTTGCACTAATTGTATATATATCAATTACCCTATTGGCTCCTGCCATCTTTAACTTATCACTAACATGAATTGAGTCAGAGATTGCAATAATATAGTTTTTTGGAAAGAGGTCTCTAAGAGATAGAGTTAAAAATAGATTCTCATGATTATTATCCATTGCACAAACCAAATAGAGCGACTCAGTAATATTTAAACTTAAAATAGTCTCATCACTCTCTAAATCAAATAAAATAGCTTCAAACTTATCACTCTTTGCCTTTTTAAACTCCTCCCTATCAATAACAGCCACCCTTACACTAGTCCCATACTCTCTTATTGAATTTGCAATAGTTCTCCCAAATCTTCCATATCCAAATATTAAGACATCCTTTTTTTGCTCTACCATCTATAGCGCCCTATAATATTATACTTCTTTTTAAAATACTCTAGACTTAATCTATGGCCCATTACAACTGCAATATCCCCCTCTTTAAAGCGATAACTCTTTGGAGGATTAAATATAAACTCCCCATCAACTCCATGCTGCACACCAAAGATAGTAATATTATACTTCTTAAAATCCACCTCTTCAATGGTTTTATTAATAATTAAAGATTTAGCACTAACATATATCTCATCAATTGTTGCCACATCTTTAAAGTTTAATATTGCATTTATCGCTTTATACATTGTTGGATATACAATTGAGGCAACAAGCATTGAAGATGCTATCTCATATGGTAAAACCACTCTATCAGCCCCAGCTCTTTTATATCTATTAATTAATTTATGGCTACTAGCTCTTGCAATAATATCAATATCTTTTGAGACACTCTTTGCATTTAGTGAAATATAGATATTTTCAATATCACTTCCAGTTAATGCAAGGAGTGTAATTTTTGCCTCAGGAGTATAGAATCTATTTAAAACCTCATATCTACTTGCATCATCACAAATTGCATTATGCCCATCATTAATGGCCTCTTGAACTCTTCTGCAATCCTTATCAAGCACAATATAAGGAATCTCATACTCATCTTTTAGATACTCTCTTAAAAATATCTTTGAAATCTGCCCATATCCACAAACAATTAAAAACTCTTTATTATTAATAAGCTGCTCAGCAACCCTCTCCTCTTTTAATTCAGTTAATTTCTCCGAAAAAGCTGAAACAATTACTGAAGTAGAGAATGATATCATCGTAATTCCCATAATTACAATTACAAATGATACCATCCTTCCAGCAGAAGTTACTGGCGCAATATCTCCATATCCAACGGTTGTAATAGTAATAAAAGACCAATAGAGAGCATCAAAGAGATTATGAATATTCTCATTTTGCTTCTCTTCTAAAATATAAATTGCTAACCCACCAATAAATACTACAAAAATAAGGAGTACAAAAAGAGTTAATAACTCAAATTTTCTATTTCCAATAACCTCCAAAAAGCGATATATACTCTTTGAGTGCTTTAGCAGCTTTAAAAATCTAAAGAGCACAAACACCTTTAGAAATCTAAATTCTCTATATGCTGGAAGTATTGCCAAAAGGTCTATAATTGCTGGAATTGTAATCATATATGAGAGCTTCTTTAAAATAGCTCTCTTTAAAGCCCTATAGTAGTTTGGTTTAGTATTTAAAAACTTAGCCCTATTATACTCTTCTAAAATCTCCGCATGAATATCATTATATAGCCATAAATTAATTAAATACTCTATTAAAAATACAAACGAAGTAAAATAGGTAGCATAAAAATCCAAGATTGATCCAAGAGTTGGATGCTCAACCTCCCACATAAAAATAGCAACAGAGCTTACAATCAAAAAGATTAAAAAATAATCAATATATTGCTTATACCTATTTTTTGGATTCTTTAAAAGGTCTCTAACTCTGTTTTTAAACTCAATATATCTTGGAGAGTGGGCAAGATATAGAAAAAAAGAGATAATTAAGGGTTCATCTCTTTTAGACTCACTAGACATTTAACTCAGTCTCTGTTTTAAAAGCTCATTAACTTTTTGAGGATTTGCTGAACCTCTACTTGCCTTCATAACCTGTCCAACAAAATATCCAAACAGCTTCTCTTTTCCAGCTTTATACTCTGCCACTTTATCCTCATTCTCTTTTAATACTTTATCAATAAGCTCCAAAATTGCGCTATCATCACTAACTTGCTTTAATCCAAGTTTCTCAATTATTGCATCAATATCTCTTTCCTCATTCTCCATTAAATAATCTAATATATCTTTTGCACCTTTTCCAGAGATTGTCCCATCTGCAATCTTGCTAATTAAGCTTGCAAGAGTTTTTGCATCAACAGGAGAGCTTGTAATATCAAGATTCTCTTTTTTTAACCTTCCAATAAGCTCACTATTTAGCCAATTTACTGCACTCTTTGGCTCAACTCCAAGCTCAATTAACTCCTCAAAATAGTTTGCAAGCTCTTTTTGAGCTGTAATAATTTGCGCATCTTCTTTTTTTATTTTAAGCTCATTAACATAGCGCTCAACCTTCTCATCTGGAAGCTCAGGCAGCTTGCTTCCCTCTTTTAGCATCTCCTCAGTTAAAATTACTGGTCTTAAGTCTGGGTCTGGAAAATAGCGATAATCTGCGCTATCTTCCTTTCCTCTCATTGATTTTGTAATCCCTTTATTTACATCAAAAAGTCTTGTCTCTTGAATAACCTCTTCTTCATAAACTCCATCCTCATACGCTTCAATTTGACGCTCAACCTCATACTCAATTGCTTGCTTTACAAATCTAAATGAGTTTATATTTTTTATCTCAACCCTTGTTCCAAACTCCTTTTGCCCTTTTGGACGAATTGAGACATTCACATCACATCTAAATGAGCCCTCTTGCATATTTGCATCGCTAATATCAATATATCTAACAATTGAGTGAAGCTTTTTTAAATACTCAACTGCTTCATCACTGCTTCTTAAATCTGGCTCACTCACAATCTCAAGCAGTGGAGTATCAGCCCTATTTAAATCAACCTTTGAGATATTTCCCTCATGAATATTTTTCCCAGCATCTGCTTCAAGATGAGCTCTTGTAATTCCTATTCTTTTTTGATTTCCTTTATTATCAGTTACAAAAATCTCGCCATTTTCCACAATTGGAATATCAAATTGAGATATTTGATAAGCCTTTGGACTATCTGGATAGAAATAGCTTTTTCTATTAAAAATTGAGCGCTTATTAATTGTTGCATTAACTGCATTTCCAAACTTAATTGCCTTAATTACAGCCTCTTTATTTAAAACAGGCAGCGCTCCTGGAAGCCCAAGGCAAGTTGGACAAGTATTGCTATTTTGATGCTCGGCAAAACTGGTTGGACATGCGCAAAAGATTTTTGATTTAGTATTTAATTGAACATGCACTTCAAGACCAATAATAACTTCAAACATTCCTTTTTCCTTAGAGATAAATTAAGAATAATTATACCTTTTTGGTAATTAAAGGTTGTTTTTAGCCCTATAAAATAAGTAAAAATAAAGATTAATATAAAAAAGCATTAAGCTAACTATTTTCTCTCAAATTTTCCTTTTTCTCTATTTTTAATAACTCTATCAAACCTATCAACTACTCCATTTAGCGCAATATAAACCCCACTAGTAGCATTTAGTAAATATCCATAAGCTAAAGCAAAATTTGCAGTCGCTTCAAGCTTTGATATAGAAAAAGGAACCATTGCTCCAGTAAACACAACTGCTTTATTAAGATTTAAACTAGCAACCTCTTTGGCACTTAAATCTATTGTATCTGTTCCATGAATTACAATAATTTTTGAGTAGTCTAAATTTTTAATATAGTTAGCTAGCTCTTCTCTATCTTTGTTAGTAAAATCAAGGGAGTCTTTATTTATCAAGGAGGTATAATTTAAAGTAGTAAACCACTTTTTTTCTATCTTTTCTAAAGCTTTATTGGAAGAGTCAACCTCTAATTTGCCACTAATTTTATTATATATCTTATTAAAAGTGCCACCTGTTGAGATTATAAATATATCATCCATTACTCAATCCCCAAAGGGGAAAGGATTATTTTAAGCTAGCAATATATGCAGCTAGTGCTTTAATATCCTCATCACTCATACCCTTAACTTGACCGCTCATTAAAGCACCCATTCCAGCCACATTTCTAGTTCCAGCTTTATACTCCATTAACTTCTTCTCAAGCTCTTCTGCACTTTGACCAGCAATTGGAGCAGATTTTCCAAGAGCTTTTGTCTTTCCATCAGCCCCATGACAAGATGCACACTTTGCATAAAGAGCCTTTCCTTTAGCTACTAAATCACCACTTGCTGCCTTTGCAGTTTGAGCCACCTTATCTGCTGCTTTATTTGCCGCCTCTTTTGTAGCCTCAACAGCTTTATTTGCTGCCTCTTTTGTTGCTTCAGCCGCCTTAGTTGCAGCCTCTTTAGTAGCCTCTACTGCCTCTTTAGCCTTTTGAGTAGTAGCCTTTACAGCCTCTTTTGTAGTCTCTGCTGCTTTATTTGCCGCCTCTTTTGTCGCCTCAACAGCTTTATTTGCTGCCTCTTTTGTAGTCTCTGTTGCCTTTGCTACTGCTGTATGTTGAGTAGTCTCTACCTTCTTCTCAACTTTTTGCTGCTCATTAGTCTGCTCATCTTGCTTATTATTACATCCATTAAATGAAAGCACTGCAGCTACTGCAACTGATAATACTAAAACTTTTTTCATTAAATCTCCTTCGTTCTTTTTATTTAAGTATTATATCATAAAATTTAAAAACAAACGCAAATAACTCAAATATATTTTGGTAACTTTAACTTTTTACCCATTAAAATATCACTCCATAACCCTTTATAGCTCCAATCCTCTTGAATTGAAGGAGAAAACTTAATATCTTTTAGCTCAATCTCACCCATTAACTTAGAGTGAGCATCCTCTCTAAAACATTGAGCATACCCACTCTCAGTCTCATGAACAATTATACTATTTAACCTCACATCTTTTTCATTATTATTTTTTGTACTAAGAGCTAATATCTTTTCAATAATTAAAAAAAATACTCTACTAAACTGCTCAGCACTAGGATTTACTGGAAGCTCAATCCATCTTTTTGAGTGCTTTTTCATATCTCTTATATACTCTTTGCTATCTCTACTCCAAAGAGTAATTGCATGGTCAAACGAATCTATCATCTCTTTTATATAGAGCTTAGTAAGGCCAAAATCATAAACCATTTGACCATTATCTAAATAGTTTGACTCAAGTAAAACCTCAACCTTATAAGAGTGTCCATGAATATTTTGACTACATCTTAGAGTTGAGCAGTTTCTTACAATATGAGCATTCTCAAACTTAAATAGCTTTCTAATAACCATTATCTAAAAAATCCTCTTTTTTCCTCTTCATCAATTACTTTTTGCATATTCTCTTTAATCTTCTCATACCAATCTTTAGGAGCATCTTTAACATCAATTGCATCTAAATAGTGAACTCTAATCTCCCCTTTATGAGCAGTTCTCTCATGCTCATTTAATACCCACTTGCTATTAGTAATTACAATTGGCTGAACCCTCATATTTAACTTTTGTGCAACAAGCTTTGCACCAGGTTTAAAAGGAAGCAGCTTTTGAGTTTTAGCTCTGGTTCCTTCTGGAAAGATAGCAACAGCTCTTTTTTTCTTCTCAATACTCTCCTCAACATCTTTTAAGAGCTTTACAAGTCCTGCCTTATTCTCTCTATCAACACTAATCATATCCCCTCTTTTAAGAAGCCTACCAAACCACGGGGTCTCAAAGAGCTCCTTTTTAGCAACCCATCTAAAGTGAGTATTCTCAATAGCTTCTAAAGTAATTATATCCATAATCCCTTGGTGGTTAATTAAAAACAGATTTGCCTCTTTATCTCTTTCTCCAAAACTCCTTCTCTTTGCTCCCATTAAAAACATAATTACTCTATTTAACTTATGCATAATGGTGCCTTTATATTTTGGAAAGAGATAAATTAATGGAATCATTCCAAGAGCCACAATTGTAGCAATTACAAAAGCCCCCCAATAGAACCTAATTTTGGCATAAATCTTCATCTTTAATCCATCCTGTAATATTATCTTTATACTCTATTTTATAGTAGTGGTTATACTCTTTTAATACCTCTCTTTCAATCTTCTCCTCTATCTGAAAGCTTATATTACTATTTTTAGTAGGCAAGATATATAAGGCTGCACCCTCATTAATGCATATCTTCTCTTTTGGTTTATAAAAATAGATTAAAGCAGCCACCCCAACTATCACTACAAATAGATAGAGCTTATCTCTACTATATATATAAAATAGTAGAAAAAAGAGAGTAATAGCAATTATACTATATTTTTTAAATTTATCAAAACTCAAATCTTTGGGATTTAAATTGGCTTGAACTCTATTTTTAGACTCAACTAAAGAGAGCTTTTTATCAATAAATTTTTTTCGTAAGGTATTATAGTAAGAAAACTCTATTGAGTCTTGCTCCTTATCAACCACAAAAAAATAACTCCCTCTAACATTTGCTCCATCTCTTTTTATATTCTCAACTCCATCCTCCTTTACACCCTTAATATGCATATCTTCCAAATTGGCTTCTACTGCTTCAATATTTAATATAACCAACTTATTATTAGAATCATAAGGAGAAATCTTTATTCCATTAATTCTAAAATTTGAAGCCATTACTCCACTATAGTTGCTCTTTGGGTTTGGAAGCTCTTTTACCTCAATAATCTTTGGGTCTAAAATATAACTAGAGTTAAAATCCCAAATTGATAAAGATGGAATCTCTATCTTATTATCATTAGTTTTTGCTTGAAAATAGAAAGTAAAAAAGGCATTATCTTTATTAATCATCTTTACAGGGGTTAAATTTAGAGGTTGAAAAAGCCCCATAATATCAAATTCAAAATCTAAATTACTATTAGGATTATAGTGTTTAACCAAAATAGTAACTGGAAAGACTTGATTTTTATATACAAACTTTGGAATATAACTATAAGAGTATGGAGTATTTTTTCCCCACGCTTGAGGTAGAACCAAAAGCAAAAAGAGCACTATTTTAAAAAAATAGTCTCTCAATCTCTAAATCCCTCTAAGATTTTAACTCCATCAATAGAGCCTAAAACATCTTCAACTGCCCTTTCTGGATGAGGCATAAGACCAAAAACATTTTTTTCTTTATTACAAATTCCAGCAATATTTGCAACTGAGCCATTTAAATCAACCTCTTTTCCATTTTCATCGCAATATTTAAAAAGAATCTGGTTATTTGCTTCAAGCTCCTTTAGCCCCTCTTCATCAATATA
>JAADEQ010000027.1 GCA_013153345.1 Campylobacterota bacterium
TCAAAATAGGTTTTTGAAGTACCAAGCTCATCATAGTTAAATTTTTTATTTCCCTCTTTTGTTTTTATCTCAATCCCCTCTTCATTAGCATCAATAAGCTCTCCTTTATGTTTCTCTCCACCTAAAACCTTTATTTTAACCTTCTCCCCAATAGAGTGCTTAAAGTGCTCTGGTTTAGTTAGTTTTCTCTCAATACCAGGCGAACTAACCTCTAGATTATACTCTCCATTAATTGGGGGATTAATATCAAGCAGTGGAGAGATATCATAAGAGATATTGGTGCAAAGGTCAATATCAACCCCCTTATTTGGAGCCTTATCATCTTTTATAATATAGACTCTATATATCTTTTGGCCATTCTCTTCCACACTCTCTATATCATAAACCTTAGCACCATAACTCTCTACAATCTTTTCAATCTCCTCTCTTAGGCCCATTATTAATCCTTTTTAATCTGCTTAAATAGATTATCAATTCTTTTAATATGCTCCAAATGGTCATCAAATTCAAACTTAAAATTTGGGCTCTTATACCAGCCAGCACTCTCTTTTACATAATTTTTTAAAAATCCTGCAACCTTTTGAAGTCTTTTTAAAATCTCTTTTTGAGACTCCTCATCAATACCGCTCTTATCCAAATATACCTTTGAGTCATATCTTCCGCGAGAACAGACAACTTCAGTTACTACTAAATTCTTTAACATCTCATCATCAAGCATCGAAAATGCTTCTGGCAAAAGCTCTTTTAATAGAGATTCTGTCCTTTTTCTCTTTATCTCTGATTGATTCATAAACTAGCCTTTTCTTCAACTAATTTAAATGCCTCAATAATATCACCCTCTTTAATATCATTAAAATTCTCAATCATCAATCCACACTCATACCCCTTACTAACCTCTTTTACATCATCATTAAATCTTTTAAGAGAACTAATTTTTGAGGTATAAATTACCACTCCATCTCTAATCACTCTTGCATTTGCCCCTCTTTCAATCTTGCCATCAATAACCATACATCCAGCAATTGTTCCAACCTTTGAAACAACAAATGTCTGTCTAACCTCAGCTTGCCCAATAACCTCTTCTTTTTGAATCGGACTCATAAGTCCTGCAAGCAGCGCTTTTATATCATCAATCAAATCATAAATTACGCTATAGGTCTTTATCTCAATTCCAAGCTCTTTTGCCTTATTTTTAACACTTCCAGTTGGGCGCACATTAAATCCAACAATTAACGCATGCTCACTCGCATCTGCTAAAATAACATCACTCTCACTAATTGCCCCAACTCCGCTGTGGATAATATTTACCTCAACCTCATCATTTTTTAGCTCACTTAAAGCTTTCTTAATTGCCTCAAGTGAACCTTGAACATCAGCCTTAACAATTAATGGAAGCTTCTTAATCTTTCCTTCAGCAATAAGCTCACTTAGCTCATCTAAAGAGACCTTAGTTGAGCGCGAAAGCTCTTTTGCACGCTCAAGCTCTTTTCTTTTATTTGCAATCTCGCTTGCCTCTTTTGCACTATCTACTGCAATTAAGATATCTCCAGCATGCGGCACCTCATGAAGCCCAATTAAAGCTGCTGGAGTGCTTGGTCCAATCTCTTTTGCACGGCTTCCATCATCCAAAATTAAGTTTCTAACACGCCCATAAGTTGTTCCAACAATTACATTATCCCCAACTCTTAAGGTTCCATTTTTAATAATAATATTTGCAACCGCTCCAAGTCCCTTTTCAATTGAGCTCTCAAGAACAATTGCTTTTGCTGGCCTTGTTGGGTCAGCCTTTAACTCCATCAACTCAGCTTGAAGCAAAATTGTCTCAAGCAAATCATCAATCCCTTCACCTGTGTGAGCTGAAACTGGGATAAACTCATACTCTCCGCCCCAATCAACTGGAGTAATTCCAATCTCAGCCATTTGCGCCTTTACATTATCAATATTTGCTGTTGGCTTATCGATTTTATTTACTGCAATAATAATTGGCACATCTGCAGCTTTTGCATGAGAGATTGACTCTTTAGTTTGAGGCATAACTCCATCATCAGCTGCAACTACAATAATTGCAATATCTGTAGCTTGCGCTCCTCTTGCTCTCATTTGAGTAAATGCTGAGTGGCCAGGAGTATCGATAAAAGTTATTTTCTTGCCATCCTTTTCAACCTGATACGCTCCAACATGCTGAGTAATTCCCCCAGCCTCTTTTGCCGCAACTTTTGTTTGGCGAATCTTATCAAGCAGTGAAGTCTTTCCATGGTCAACATGCCCCATAATTGTAACAACAGGCGGGCGCTCAACCTCGTGCTCATTTGGAATCGCATCATATTTTGCAACATAATCAAGCTCATCAAGAGGATTGATTGTCTCAACCTTAACATCAAACTCCTCTGCTAAAATCTCAATTGAATCTTTATCTAAAAAGTCATTCTTTGTAACTATAACTCCAAGGTTAAATAGCACTTTAATAACCTCACCAGTGCTTACTCCAATCTTTTCTGCAAACTCATATACTCTAACATCTTCTGGTAATTTCACAACATCTACTTTCTTTTTAGCTTGCTCTTTTTCTTTTTTATAATCTCTTTTTTTCTTCTTTCTTGAGCTTGCAGTCTTTGTTTGGACTCTATTTACAACATTTTTTTGAGAGCCCATCATAACAGCTCTTTTTCTATTCTCCTCTTTTTTCTGCTGCTCTCTTCTCTCTAAATCCTCTAAAATAATCTTATCTGAAAAATCTAAGAGCATAACCTCTTGCTCTTCAAACACCTCAACACTATCCCCCAGGTCTCTATCTTCTAAAATCTCTAACTTTTTGCCACTATCTTTTGCAGGCGCTGGAGCTTTTTTCTTTTTCTTCTTTGCAACCACTGGCTCAACTTGAGCCTCTTTCTCCTCTTTTTTAGACTCTATCTCTTTATCTGGCTCTATATTTTTCTTCTTCTTAACAATAATTCCTCTACGTTTTGTAATCTTCTTTTCCTCTTTTTTCTCCTCTTTCTCAACAACAGCACTCTTTGCAGCCTCTTTTGGAATTACTTGAATCTTACTTCTTTTTTTACTCTCTTTTTTAGCCTCTTTAGAAACCTTAGCTACCTTCTCCTCTTGAGTAACTATCTTCTCCTCCTTTTTCTCTTTTTTATTTTCACTCTCTTTTGACTCTTTTGGCTGAGACTTCTTCACAATATCCACCTCAACTTTTGGTGCCTCTTTAGTGCTCTTCTCTTCACTCTTTTTAAGCTCTGGTGGCAACTCACCCGTCATTAGATAGTTCATTAAAATCTCAGCCTCTTGCTCATTAATGGTACTATTCCTAGCCCTCACTTTAAAACCAAGCTCTTTTGCTTTCTCTAATGCATCTTTTACATTAGCTCCAGCCTCTAATGCAACTTCCTCAATCTTAATTTTTGACATTACTTCTTAGCTCCTTTAAAACTACTTCTAAACTATTTTTTTCCACTTTTAAGATTTTAGATATCTTTTTGAAGAGCTTCTCCTCTTCTTTTACTATACACTCTTTACAGATATAAAAACTCCTCCCTACCCCACTATATTTCACAACAGCTCCATCTTTTTTTTGTAATCTAAATAGAGTCTTTTGGGGTTCTCTTCTTCTACAAGCAATACACATTCTAATTGGAGTTCTCTTTTCCATTGCAATTATATCAAATTTTTTTAACTCTTTGCTATAAGACCATAATTATCTAAGTCACAAATTAAAATTTTGAACTCTGAAAAGGCATTTTTTAGCTTATTTGCTATTTTTTTAGCATCATCTTCATAACACATATTAAAAAAAGTAGACCCACTTCCAGAAAGTGTACTCATTAATGCCCCATTTTCCATTGCAATCTTTTGAACTCGATAAAGCTCTGGCATCATTGCCATCCTTCTATCTTGATGAATCTTATCTTTTGCTGCAATTCTTAAAAGCTCCCAAGATTCACTCATAAACAAAGCTGTCATATAAGCAGCTCTAGATAAAGAGTAGACAACCTCACTCTTATGATAGGTATTTGGCAATATATTTCTTGATTTGTGAGTTGAAATTGTCTTATTTGGAATCACCAATACAGCCTTTAAAAAGCTTGGAAGGCGATGCTTTTTTGAAAAAACTTTTCCCTCATGCACACAAGCAACATTAAATCCACCCATCACTGCAGGAGTAATATTATCTGGATGGGGCTCATACTTTAGAGCACTATTTAATATTTTTCTCTTATTATAAGACTCTCCTGCGGCAACATAAGCTGAAGCAATTGCTGCGATAATAATTGCAGATGAGCTCCCAAGCCCCCTTGAGATTGGAATTTTATTAAAAAACTCAAACCTAAAATTATCAATCCTACCACCAGTTAATCTCTTATAGTGCTCATTAAATATATTTAAAAACATATTATTTTTCTTAATTTTTGGATTATTAGAACCCTCACCCTTAACAGATATCGATAAAAATTTAGAAGGCTTTATTCTAATCTCATTTCTCAAATTTATAGCAAGCCCTAAAGTATCAAATCCAGGCCCTAAATTTGCACTTGTTGCTGGAACTGTTACTAACACTACTCTCCTTTAAAATTAAACTGGCGAGATTAAATAGTTAGGCTCAATATCTTTGCTAATAGAGATATCATCCAAACTATTAGGCATAAAAAATTCCTCTTTAATCTCTTGGTCAAATCTTTTTGTAATTATATTCTCTTTTTCTTTGATAAAGTAAAGTTTACCCAAAGCTTTAATTGGTTTATTATCATTTAACTCAAATCCATTTACACTTCTAATAGGAATATCTCTTATTAAAGATAGAGTCTTAAGCAAAACATATGCAATTTTAGTTGCCATATGAGAGCCTGGACCATTGGTATAGATAATCTCTTCAATATTATTCTCTTTTATAAACTTCTCCAAAATAGGAAGGAGTATCTCAGAGGTCAACCCCTCATATCTCTTTACCTCTTTTAATCTACTATCTTCATATACTCCAATTTGAAGAGGGCGCGCAAGTGTGTTTATTAAAAGTTTTATCTTCTCTCCTTTATGCAAAAACCTTTACTAACTCTTTACTCTTTACTTTATCAAAGGTTAATATCTTATAGGCATCTTTACTCTCTAAAAGCTTTTTAGTTAGCTTATGATTTAAATCGTGGCTACTTGCATAAGCACTATACTCCCCTAAAATGCTATATCCCAAAACTGCCATATCTCCGATGGCATCCAAGATTTTGTGTCTTACAAACTCATCCTCAAACCTAAGCCCCTCTGGATTTAGAACTGAGACCTCATCAAGCCCAATAGCATTTTCTAAACTAGCCCCAAGAGCTAAATTTTGACTCTGCAGATATTGAATATCTTTTGCAAAACCAAATGTTCTAGCTCTTGCAATCTCTTCAATAAAAGCCTTTTTACTAAACTCAAATCTATAGTGCTCTTTCCCAATAATTGGATGGTCAAAATTTATCTCAAAATCAAAAATAGCCCTTTTAGAAGGCTTTAAAATGGCAAATTTATTTCCCTCTTCCACCTTTATCTCTTTAGTAATTACCATAAAAGATTTAGGTTTTGATTGCCTTTGAATTTTTGCTTCATCAAGTAACATACAAAATGAGATTGCACTCCCATCCATTATTGGCATCTCATTCCCATAAACATATACCCTTAAATTATCAATTCCATATGCATAGATAGCTGATAAAAAATGCTCAATTGTAGAGATTGAGTTAGGAGCAGCCCCCAAAGTGGTAGCAAGCTTGGTTTGGGTAATATTTTGAGGATGTAGCTTTATTGTAGTTCCACTTAACGCGTGAATAAACTCTATTCCACTCCCTTCACTTGCTGGTTCCAAAATCAATCTAATTGGCTCACCACTATGAAGACCAACTCCTGTTACCTCAACTCTACTTTTAATAGTCTGCTCAAACATAATATAACTCCAAAACTATTTACTACTTATTATTTTATCAGCTTTTTGAAAAATATCCAAAATATTTTGCGCAATCCACTCTTTTCTCATCCACTCAAGAGGATAAACCTCAATTCCTTGCACCAAAACCCCAAAATGCAAATGGTCACCCAAAGCCAATCCTGTCATTCCAGTTTTGGCAATAACATCTCCTCCTTTAATAATTTGCCCCTTTTGCACCAACACATTTGAGCAGTGTCCATAAAGAGTATATAATCCAAATCCATGGTCAATTAATGGCATATTCCCATATATTCCATTAAAGCCACTAAATACTACAATTCCATTATTTGAGCTATATATATTATCATGCTTTATACTTGCTAAATCATACCCAAGATGGTAAGATGTGGAGATTATATTATCTTTATCTTTATAGTAATAGTATCTTTTGGTCCCAAAATCTGCCACAAGCTTTGCACCCTTTAGAGGCTTAAATGGTCTTATATACCAACTATTTTTAAATGGAGTAACCTTTTTTGATAGCTGATGAATTAAATCTTCATTCTTCTTTCTCATAAGCTCATTTACAGCTCTAAACTTCTCTATCTTATCAGTAATTTTGGCATACTCACTATCCATACTTGCTAGTTCACTAATTTTGCCATTAATAAATCTATCGCTAACCCTAATCTTTGAGACTTTATATTTTTTAAAGAGCTTATTCATATAGATTGCTACTTTGCTAATATTATTGGCTCTATCAACTGCTACAATTTGAGCATTAAAGCTATCTTCATTAAAAGGCCAAACAAATAAGGTTGCAAATACTCCATCTTGCTTATATCTAATTGGTTTAAACTTCAAATTCCCAACTTGCACATAACTATCTTTTAGGCTATCATCTACAATCTTATATATAATTAAAGCACTCCCCCCTTTTCTAATTGAAGGACTCTTTGCAACAATATTAATTTGTGGAGGGAGATTATCAATAATTAATTTAACTCTCTTAACCGCTTTATTTCCAAAAAATCCTAAAAAGCTACTATCTTGAGCAATAATATTAACATCCCACTCTCTATTTTTTTGAGTTACAACACTCTTTGGAAGCTTTACCTCAATGCTCTTTTTTCTCTCTGGGAGCAAAAAGTTCTCTCCATAAATTGGAATCTCAACACTTCCATTTGAGAGTATCACCTTTGCACTCTTTAACTTTACATTATCCTCAATTGTAAATCTAATAGGGGTATTCTCATTGGCATATATTCTACTATCTACAATAATCTTTGGAGGTATCCTCTCAAATTGAGGAGAAAAGTAGAAAAATGCACCAGCACCTGCAACTATTAATATCAAAAAAAGCCAAAGAAGCCAATTTGAACCTCTTTTCCTTCTTCCTCTTACTCTTCCTCTTGCCACGTGTAATTATCCTTTATATAATTATAAATCTCTTCAATTAGCTTACTAATTGTAACATCTTTTACTTCAAATCCACCTGCACCTTTGTGCCCACCTCCTCCAAAAAATGCAGCCATTATAGAGATATCCACATTTTTTGAACGAATTGAGCCCTTAATAAAGCCATCCATCTCAACAAGAAGTATTGCAATCTCAACATTTACTAATGAGATAAACTCATCAATTACTCCATCAAGGTCGCTCCCTTTTGCTCCACACTCTTTCATTTGCTTTTGCGTAATATAACTTAGCGCAACTTTTGCATTAAATTTTAAATCTAAATTATTAATAGCCACTGCCTTTAGGCGCAAATTTGCAAGGGAGTTTTGGCGATTTACCATATTTGCAATATAGTTTATATCAATCTCAAAATCAATTAGCTCTTTTGCAATAATAAAGCTCTCTTTTTTTACCAAAGAGGTAGTAAAGTTTATACTATCACTAATTAGCCCCGCATAAAGCGCAGTTGCAATCTCTTTATCTATAAAAAAGCCCTCTTTTAAAAGCTTATATAAAACTGCAGTAGTTGAGGCGCAAATCTCAACAATATTTAATTTGCCAAAAAACTCATTGCTTTTGTGGTGGTCAATATTAATAATTACTCTATCTTTAAAATCCTCAATCTCAAAGCCTGTTCTTCTAAACTCAGAACAATCAAGCGTTATAATAACTGAATCATCATAAAAAAGCCTATCTTTAATCTTAGAAAATCCCTTTAAAAACCTATATTTAAATGGCAAATCTCTATCACTACAAACAACTTCACATCTATATCCCATACTATTTAGGCTATTAAAAAGGGCTAAAGAGGAGCTTATTGTATCTCCATCTGGGCGTTTATGCATCAAAAGTGAAACTCTTTTGTAATCTTTTAAGATATCTTTAAAATCTTTTGCTAAAGCTTGATAGTTCATTTTACTCCTCAATTCTCATTGATAAATCAATCCAGTTTGCTTGATGGATTGTGCTTCCTGTACTTATTGCATCAACTCCGCTTTTTGCAATCTCTTCAATTGTATCTAATGTAACATTACCGCTTGCCTCAAGCAAAATATGAGGATAGTAGCTATTTCTAAACTCAACTGCCTTTTTAATCTCATCAAGCTTCATATTATCACACATCACAATATCAGCTCCAGCCTTGCAAGCTCTTTTTACCATCTCTAAGTCTTCACACTCAATCTCAACTTTTGCAGTAAAAGGGATTTTTCTTCTAACCTCTCTCATAAACTCTTCTAAATTATCAAT
>JAADEQ010000071.1 GCA_013153345.1 Campylobacterota bacterium
TCAATCCCTAGAGATGGTTTTATATATTTTCCATACTTTATTATCTTATTAACAACTCTTTTTACCAAATCAATAGGAATTGCAAAACCAATCCCAACATTTGCACCATTTGGAGAGTATATTGCACTATTTACCCCAATTACTTTTCCGCTACTATTTAACATCACTCCACCACTATTTCCCGGATTTATTGCAGCATCAGTTTGAATTGCTCCACTCATCATCAATCCATCATCACTTGGAACCTCTCTATTTAGAGCTGAAACAATCCCTTTGCTCATACTCCAATCAAGCCCAAATGGATTTCCAATAGCATAAACACTTTGGCCCACTTTTAAATTTGAGCTACTTCCAAGTTTTACTGGCTTTAACTCCCTCTTTGGAGCTGAGATTTTTAGCACTGCAATATCTCTTCTTGGATAGGCCCCAACCAAATATGCATTATATGTTTTACCACTTGATAGCTTTACAATAGCACTATTTGCCCCAGCAATAACATGATAATTGGTTACAATATGCCCTTTTTTATCCCAAATAAAGCCACTTCCACTACCTTTTGGAACAGTGTGGCGAGTTAGAGTTGAGTAATCTACAACCTTTTTTGTAGTTGAGATATAAACAACACTATCTTTATTATCCTCAAATATCTTTATATCATTCTTCTCAATCTCATTTAGCCCATCAGCACATGAGCTAAAGAAGAATATAATAAAAATTAGATACCAAAATTTTCTCATTGCACTAATTTTTCCTTAATATACTCTTTTGCTTTTTTAATAGCTTCATTGATTTTAGAGATATCCTTGCCGCCTGCTTGAGCAAAATCATCTCTACCACCACCTCCACCTTTAATTAAAGAAGCCACCTCTTTTATTAGCTCTTTTGCACTAATATCAACCCCTTTAACTCCAGCTGCAACTAAAGCTTTATTATCTTTTTTTTGAAATAATATTATAGCAACTTTTTTGAATCTATTTTTATAATCATCAACAACTGCTTTAATATCTCCAACCCCAAGCTCATCTACAATAACTTTAACCCCATTAATCTCTTCTATATTCAACTCTTTTTTGGTTTGAGAAGATATCTTTTTAATCTCATCTTTTAAAGTTTTAATCTCTTCTTTTAGATTTTTTATCGCTTTAATTGGCTCATTGCTCTTAAGCTCAGCCTTAATCTCATCAAGAGCTTTTCTATTTTCCTTAAAATAATTTAGCGCGCTTCTTCCACAAATTGCCTCAATTCTTCTAACTCCAGCACTTACACCGCTCTCTTTTGTAATAATAAAGTTTCCAATAATTCCTGTATTTTTAACATGAGTTCCACCACATAGCTCAACTGAGGCATTCTCCATCTTAACAACTCTAACCTTATCTTGATACTTCTCTCCAAAAAGTGCAATTGCACCGCTTTTTTTAGCCTCTTCAAGCGGCATAATCTCTGTTTTTACTGAAAGATTTTTTAATATCTTATCATTAACCCAATCCTCAACTCTCTCAAGCTCCTCTTTTGTTAAAGGCTTATTGTGAGTAAAATCAAATCTAAGCTTTTTATCATCATTAAATGAACCAGCTTGAGATACATGAGAGCCAAGAATATCTCTTAAAGCCGCATGTAAAAGGTGCGTTGCAGAGTGGTGCTTTGCAATCTCTAATCTATTGCTATCAACAATAGCCTCAACCTCATCTCCAACTTTTAGCTCCCCTTCAAATTTGCTTAAATTTAGCTCATTAAACTTTTTAGTATCTAAAATCTTAACTACTCTATTACCAACTCTAAGCTCTCCCTTATCTCCAACTTGTCCACCACTTTCAGCATAAAATGGAGTCTTATCCAAAAAGACCCAACCACTATTTGCGCTATTAACTATCTTAAAATTATCATCTAAAATAGCTAATACTTTTGATTTTGAGCTTAAAGACTCATACCCAACAAACTCATTTACTCCAAATTTCTCTTTTATTACCTTAAAATCTCCACTAACTATATTATCTCCACTCCCTTTCCAATTTGCTTTAGATTTCTCTTTTTGCTCTTGCATCTTTTTATTAAAGCCCTCAATATCAAGCTCAATCCCTTTTTCTCTTAACATATCTTGAGTTAAATCAAGCGGAAATCCATATGTATCATAAAGCTTAAATGCAACCTCTCCGCTAAATTTATCTTTACTCTTTTTAAGCTCCTCTTCAAATAGCTTAATTCCAGACTCAATTGTTCTAAAAAAGTTCTCCTCCTCAACCCTCATTGCAGCCTTAACTGCCTCTTTTTTATCCTCTAAATAGTCATATGGCTCTTTCATAATCTCTACTAATGTATCTACTAACTTATGCATAAATGGCTCTCTAAGTCCAAGTAAATAGCCATGGCGAATTGCTCTTCTCATTATTCTTCTTAAAACATACCCACGCCCTTCTTTATCAAAAGTAACTCCTTGAGCCAACAAAAAGGTAGTTGAGCGAAGATGGTCTGCTATTACTCTAAAAGAGGCAATGCTCTTTTCATCTGGCTCTTTGCCAACAATCTCTTTAATTTTATTAATTATTGGCATAAAAAGGGAGCTATCATAATTATTAAAGACTCCCTCTTTTATTGCAACAACCCTCTCAAGCCCCATTCCTGTATCAATACTTGGTTTTGGAAGAGGATGCAACTTTCCATTCTCATCTCTTTCATACTGCATAAAAACCAAGTTCCAAATCTCTAAAAATCTATCTCCATCTCCTCCCATCACATCCTCAGGACTATTAAAATGCTCCTCTCCTTGGTCATAAAAAATCTCACTACAAGGCCCGCAAGGTCCGGTATCGCCCATTTGCCAAAAGTTATCTTTATCTCCAAAGCGATATATTCTATCCTCATCAATATATTTCTTCCAGATATTATATGCTTCATCATCTTTTTCATGAACTGTTACATATAGCTTATCTTTTGGAAGATTTAAATAATCTTTTCCTGTTACAAACTCCCAAGCATACTCAATTGCTTTATCTTTAAAATAGTCTCCAAAGCTAAAGTTTCCAAGCATCTCAAAAAAAGTATGGTGTCTTGCAGTATATCCAACATTATCTAAATCATTATGTTTTCCACCAGCTCTTATGCAAGTTTGACTCGAAGTTGCTCTTGGAGGATTTGGAATAGGCTCTTCTCCTGTAAAGATTTTTTTAAACTGAACCATCCCAGCATTTGTAAATAGTAAACTATTATCCTCTGGAACAAGTGGAGAGCTTGGCACAACTTTGTGACCTTTAGATTTAAAATAGTCCAAAAACATCTTTCTTATATCCATCTATTATCCTACTTAATAATTTTTTTTCATAAATTAAGAGATATTTTATCTAAAAAGCGATAAAAATTAAACAAAATAGAAGAAAATGAAATCTGAAACTTAATACCAATTCTAAATAATATATTAATAGCTTTTATCTATTTTCTTTTTTATTACCTCTTTTATCTTTCTAAATCTACTCTTTAGATACCTCTTTATTGCCTTTGCAGCCTCTACCACCTCTTTATAGGCTGGCAATCTTTTAATTTTAGCCACTAAATAAAGAATCTTCTTATATAAAAAATCTATTAAATAAAAAGATAAAATCTTTTTGCGCTGATTATGAAAAATCCACAAAGCAGTTGCAATAAATAAGAGCTTAATAGTATAAAACAGAAGCGATAAGATAAAAAAACCTTTTACCAACACAATAGGAGATAATAATCCCATCATCTCCCCAACAACCAAAAAGAGTAAAAAGATAGTTAAAATTATATATCTATTTGCCCTATCTAATTTAGTTTGAATCTTTTCAATAACTCTTAGGCTTTGAAAATAGTTCAATATAGGCTTAGCAAGCTGCTCCCAAACAACTTCCTCTAATAAAATATAAAAAAGGATAATAACAAGTTGAATAGTAAAGATAAGAAGATGTATCGCTCTTTTAATAAAACTCATACCCTTAGGGGCAAAAAGCCCTCTTATTTTCTAAGCTCTTTAATTCTTGCAGCCTTACCTTTTCTATCTCTTAGATAAAATAGCTTAGCTCTTCTAACCTTTCCTCTTCTTAATACCTCAATTTTTTCAATTGAGTCTGAATATAGAGGAAAAATTCTCTCAACTCCAACATTATTAGCCCCAATTTTTCTAACCGTAAAAGTCTTTCCAGTTCCAGCACCTCTTATAGCAATACAAACACCCTCAAAATTTTGAACTCTCTCTTTATTCCCCTCTTTAATTCTAACAGCAACTCTTAAAGTATCTCCCGCTCTAAACTCTGGGATATTTTTCTTCTCAACTTGAGCATTCTCAAACGCTTCAATATATCTATTTCTCATGATACTCTGCCTTTATTTTTTGATAGATATCTGGTCTAAAATACTTTGTTTTATACAAAGATAGCCAATCTTTAATGGATGCAATTTTATTATGATTCCCCTTTGAAAACTCTGAAATTATACTAATTTCTTTATGTTTTTTTGGCTTGCTAAAAGAGGGCGCCTCTAATAGATTATTCTCAAAACTCTCCTCAACCAAAGAGTCTCTATTTCCCAAAACTCCTTCTATATTTCTTGAGATTGCATCACTCATTACCAAAGCCCCAAGCTCTCCCCCAGTTAATATATAATCTCCTATACTAAACACCTCATTAGCATATAGCTCAATTAATCTCTCATCAAACCCCTCATATCTTCCACAAACAAAGGTAATTGAGCTCTCTTTAGCAAGCCTCTTTGCATCAACTTGCCTAAAGGGCTTTGCTACTGGAGTTAAAAAGATAATCTTACTCTTTTGCTCTAATCTATTATCCAAAATAGCTCTCTCAACTGGCTCAATATCCATCAACATTCCAGCCCCACCACCAACCTTTGGGGAATCTACCTTTTTATATCTATTAGTAGTATAATCTCTTGGATTATAAAAATTAATCTCTATTAACTCTTTTTGAATTGCCCTCTTTAAGATAGAGTCACTAAAATAGCCCTCTATTAAACTAGGAAATAGAGTAATAAAATTAAACTCCATTAACTCTCTTTTAAGATATCTTTAGCACCAGTTACATAGATTTTCTTATTAGAAGTATCAACCTCTTTTATAAACTCTGGAATATTTGGAAGCAAAAAGCTCTTAGCAAACCCCTCTTGAACTAAATCATTTGAAGTTTGAATTGAAAAGTAATCACTCATTGGCATTCTAATAATCTCTTTTACCACTCCTAAAGAGTCCCCATCCTCAACCACTTCAGAGCCAATCAAATCAAACCAAAAATGCTCCCCCTCTTCTAGTTTACAATATTTTCTACTCTCCTCTTCATCACTATAAATCTTAGCATTAGTAAGTCTTTTTGCATCTTCAGGAGTATTGATATCTTTAATCTTAATAACTCCCTTTTTGGGATTATAATACTCAATCTCCAAATCACCTCTATCGGTATTAAGAACTCTGCCTTTAATAAATTGCTCAGGAAAGTCAGTATGAAGATTTAACTTTAGCTCACCCTTAAGCCCAAATGTTTTACCAAATTGGGCAATTGTAAACTTCTTTTTATCCATTTTGAATTGGCTTTATATTTACTTTATAGTTTAATCCACCCTTTGGCTTGCATCCAGATACAACCGTCTTTATAGAGCTTATCATCTTTCCATCTTTTCCAATCACTCTTCCAACATCATCTGGATGCACATAGATAGTAATCTCTCCAGTCTTTGCCTCTTCATCAATACTATTAGACTCATACTTAATTAAGTCAGGATATTTAACAATGAGTCTAATATATTCAAGAATAAAATCTTTAACCATTAAACTATTGTGATTCTTTTAATCTTGAAGTAATCTTTCTTACTCTATCGCTCATTTGAGCCCCAACACTTAACCAATAATTGAGTCTCTCTTCATCAACTTTAATATCTTTATTTGGACTCACTGGATTATAATACCCAATTGATTCAATCCAACCACCATCTCTTCTTTTTCTGCTATCAGTTACTACAATTCTATAAAAAGGTTTCTTCTTTCTACCCATTCTAGTTAATCTAATTACTGTCATCTGCCTTGTTCCTTAATTTAATATAGTGTCACTTTTGGTGGCGAATATTACCACAACTTTATTAAAAAAAATATTAATAGTGTTATAATTTTATAATAAAACTTCTTAAAGGTAAAAGATGATAGTAGATTTTAATAAAATCCCAAAAGCGCTTCGCTACAAATTAACATCAAATCTTATAATCCCAAGACCAATTGCTTGGATTAGCACTCTCTCAAAAGAAAAGGTCTTAAACCTAGCTCCATTTAGCTACTTTACTCCCCTCTCCTCTGCCCCTCCAACGCTCCTTGTCTCAATTGGCCATAAAAAAGATAATAGCCCCAAAGATACTCTAAAAAACCTAAGAGAGACCAAAAAAGCATCAATTACCATTGCAACCTACCACCAAACCTCACTTTTACATCTATCAGCAACTCCACTAGATTATAATATAAGTGAATTTAAAGAGTTTAATATAAAAACCTCTATAATTGAGCCAAACTATCCCCCAATTCCACAAAACTCTAAAGTTAGCTTCTTTTGTAAATATCTAAAAGAGATAGAGCTAGAGGGTTCTTCTACTATTCCAGTAATTTTAACAATTGAATCTCTTTTTATTGATGATAGTTTAATAAAAGATAAAGAAAAACTTGATATTGAGTTTAAAGAGGCAATTGCTAGAGTTGGAAGCAGATATTTTAAATTAAATGGAGAGATAGAGATTTAACTATCCTCCAATTCCAAGAACCATAAATTGAACATACCAAACCACAATTGAGATAATATACCCAATTAATACTGCCCAAGCAAACTTCATATGAGAGCTAAAAGTATATATTCCTTTTAGTTTTCCCATAACCCCCACTCCAGCAGCACTTCCAAAACTAATTAGGCTTCCTCCAATTCCAGCAGTTAGAGTTACTAACATCCATTGAGCTTTTGGGTCTGGAAGCATTGGAGGGTCTGCTTTTAAAACTGCACTCATTACTGGCACATTATCAATAACAGCAGAGATAAATCCAACAGCAATATTTACTGCAGTTGCTCCAAACTTATCATATAAAGCAGTAAAATAGTCCAAATATCCAAGAAAATGGAGCCCTCCAACTGCTGCTAAAATACCAAAAAAGAAAAGCAATGTATCATTTTCAATATGAGAAATCCACTTAAATGGGTCAAGTCTATCATCAACACATTTAGCTCTTTGCTCAATATTTAGCTTATAGGTATAAATCTTTAATAGAGCAAGTCCAAACATCATCCCCCACATTGCTGGAAGGTCTAGTACTTGGTGAGATAAAACTGCCATAGCAATTGTAAAAGCAAATAGAGCAATTATTACCTTTCCACCCTTTAATATCTCTACCTTTTTTTCATTAATATCAAAATGGGGCTTATCTTTTGGCACATATAGACTTAGCAAATATGCAGTAATTAGCCATCCAATAATTGAAGCTGGAAATAGATATAAAAACTCTGTAAAATCACCCTTTCCAGCAATCCAAACCATCAAAGTTGTAATATCCCCAAATGGAGACCAAGCTCCTCCTGCATTTGCAGCAACAACAATATTAATTGCTCCTGGAACCAAAAAGCTCTTATTGCTCTTTTCAATTGTTATTAAAACGGTTGATAAAATTAAAGCAGTTGTTAAGTTATCTGCTATTGGAGATAGAAAAAATGCAATAAGCCCTGTAATCCAAAAAAGCTTCTTATAGCTGTAACCTTTTGAAACAAGATTATATCTTAATACCTCAAAGACATTTCTATCAATCATTGCTTCAATATAGGTCATTGCAACAAGTAAAAAGAAGAAAATCTCACTAATCTCAACAATTAGCTTTTCCACCTCATGCTCAAGAGGCTTAGTATCAAGCCCATTTATTGCAAAATATAACCCAATTAACATAAAAATTGAAGTTCCTGCAAAAAGAGCTGGCTTTGCTTTATTAATATGATATTTATCCTCAGCTGCAATAAAATAGTAGCCAATGACAAATATAATTAATGAAGCAATTCCAACCCATGTGGTAGTTAGATGCAGTTCATGCATAGTTACTCCTATTTAAAATTTGGAAATATGGTAACACAATAACAATAAAAATTTAAAAAAGTTTATAGTAAAGATAAGAGAGGTTTAAATTAGTGTGTAGTTACTTCCTATTTAGATAATATTTTACTAAATCACTCCCTATAACTCTATAAGCAATTTGAGGATAGGTGCTAAAATCATCCTCAATTCTCACTCCTCCAATAA
>JAADEQ010000007.1 GCA_013153345.1 Campylobacterota bacterium
AATACTCACTCCCAAGTTCAGGTCTAATATCTTTTCCAATCTCTTTATGGAGCTTATAGCTATATAAATTATTGCTAACTAACCCTTTTTTCTCATTAACAAAGACTCTTTCTGGAATTACATCCTCTTTCCCTTTATAGGTTAGATTCATTAAAAACATATATAAAGTCCAATCAGGAGCCTCTTTTAACTCTCTTTTATCAACTAATTCAACTTTATTAACCTTAACTCTTGGGTTTTTTACTAAATCTTTTTTTACATACTCTTCTAAATTAAAATTTGCGCTTAGTAGAAGAGTCGATACTATTATCGTACTCGATAATTTCAACATCAATGACATCGCTATCTCCTTTAAATTCTTCATTTTTTGGTTTTACATCTGGCATTTTAGCAAAATAGTTTAAATATAGTGTGTAAAGAAGCAAAAATATTCCTAAAAAATCGGTAAATACTCCCGGAATTATGAGTAAAATTGCTCCAAGAATATAGGAGAGGGCTGCATTTTGAGCTGAGAGTATATCAAACTTTTGAGTAGCAATTCTCTCAAAGCTCTTTACTACTGCATAAGGAGATAGCTTTAATAAAACTATTCCAATAACAGAAGTTGCAACTACCCATAAAACACTCCAGCCAAACCCAATTGTAATTCCAAATTTAATTGAGACTAAAATCTCAATTATAAAAAAGATTAAAATAAAAATCATCTATCTAAATACCCTTTTATCTTCTCAACTACATCTTGCAATTTAACCTCTTCTTTATTAAGCGTTTTTCTATCAACAATCTCTACAATACCATCTTTAATCTTTTTACCCACAATTATACCATAAGGAATCCCAATAAGCTCAAAATCGCTCATCTTAAATCCAAATCTCTCTTTTCTATCATCAATTAAGACCTCAATCCCCTCTTTTATAAGCTCTTCATAAATTTCAAATCCAGCCTTGTTTTCTTCTTCTTTTTTAATATTTGAGATAATTATCTCAACTTCAAATGGAGCGCTCTCTTTTGTCCAGATTATCCCTTTGCTATCGTGATGCTGCTCAACTATTGCTGCAACAAGTCTTGAGATTCCAATCCCATATGTTCCCATAATAAAAGGCTTTAGTTTTCCATTCTCATCTAAAAACTTAGCATCAAGGGGCTCGCTATAACGCGTTCCAAGCTGAAAGATATGCCCAACTTCAATCCCTTTGCTAAATTTTAAAACTCCTCCACATTTTGGGCAGATATCTCCCTCTTTAACTTCAACTAAATCTTTATATTCTAAATCTAAATCATTTAAATTTAGCCCAACATAGTGATAATCTTTCTCATTTGCACCAGCTATTATTAATCTCTCATTTTCAAGCTCTTTATCAACTATTAAAATAGCATCTTTTGGCAAATCTTTTGGACCAATAAATCCAGGCTCAAAACCAGCTTCTTTTAGCTCCTCTTCGCTAACCTCTTCTAAATCAATTGCCCCATCAATTGCATTTAAAGCTTTTACCTCTTGCAAATCATCGCTTCCTCTAACTCCAAAAAGCACAACTTTACTGCTTCCATCTTCAAATATAGCCTTTTTTGCAACAATCTTTAGAGTATAAAAAGGATTTATATGAAAAAACTCACTTAACTGCTCAATTGTCTTAACCTCTGGCGTATGAAACTTACCAAAAGTCATTGAGACAGCCTCCTCTTCATTTGCAACAAGCGGAGCTTTTCTTTTTGCTCTTTTTGCCGCTTCAATATTTGCCCCATAATCGCAGTTTGTACAAATTACAAGCGTATCCTCTCCGCTGTTTGCTAAAACCATAAACTCTTTGCTTCCACTTCCTCCAATTGCACCGCTATCTGCCTCAACAATTCTAAAATCAAGTCCAAGGCGCCTAAATATATTGCTATAGGTCTTTTCCATCAAATCAAACTCTCTTTTCATATCCTCAGTGCTTGAGTGAAAAGAGTAGCCATCTTTCATTAAAAACTCTCTTCCTCTAAGAAGCCCAAAGCGAGGCCTAATCTCATCTCTAAATTTTGTCTTTATTTGATATAGATTTATAGGCAGCTGCTTATAGCTATTAACATAGCTCTTTACCAAATTTACCATCATCTCCTCATGTGTTGGACCAAGCACAAAAGAGTTATCTTTTCTATCCCTAAACTTTAAAAGCTCCTTTCCATACTTTTGAACCCTACCGCTTTGCTCCCAAAGCTCAAGCGGAGTTACAAAAGCCAAATCAACCTCCAAACAGCCTGCCTTATCAAGCTCCTCTTTTGCTACATTTCTAATCTTATCTAAAACTCTCTTTCCAAGCGGTAAAAAGTTATAAAGCCCAGCTCCTACACTTTGAATATAGCAACCTCTAATTAGATATTTATGGCTTGGAAGAGTTGCTTCACTTGGAGCCTCTTTTTTTGTATATATAAAAGCTTTTGAAAATCTCACTACCTATCCTTTATTTTGATTTTTTTGCCCTATCTCAAAGACTTGCTGCATCGCTTTTATAATATCAGCACCCTTGCTCTCTTGAGAGAGCTCTCTTATATTTTTTGTTGGGATATGCAAAAACTTATCAAATAGCTGAATAGCAAAATATCTCAAATTATCCTCATACTCTTTTGGGATAAATCCTTTTTTAATTGCTCTTTTTACTTCACTCTCAACTATCTCTAAAATATTTAACCTCATCTCTTTAATAATTGGCTCAGTTGAGCGCGATTGAAGCCACTTTAAAAACTCCTCTTTATGCTCTTTTACAATATCTTCTGCAATTACTGCTTGCTCTAACCTTAAGGCGTGGTTATTTTGGGCAATCTCTTTTAAATCATCAATATAAAATATCTTAATATTTGGCTTTTGAATATCGCTATCTATATCTCTTGGAATTGCCATATCAAACCAGAGTCTATTTATATTTACATCCTCAATCATCTCTTTTGTAATAATTGGCTCTTTTGAAGAGGTTGCGCTAAAAAGGAGTCTATATTTATTTATATACTCTTTTATCTTGCTAAACTCTCCAACCTTGACATTCTCTCCAAGCTCTTTTGCAAGAGATATTGCATTCTCTTTGTTTCTTGAAATCAATAAAACATCAGCTCCAGCCCTTAATAGATGCTTGCTTGCAAGGCGCCCCATCTCTCCTGTTCCAATAACAACTCCAACCATTCCAGACAAAGACTCAAGCTCCTCTTCAGCCTTTGAGACTGCAACTGAGGCAATTGAGATTGGTTTTGAAGAGATATCAGTATAGGTTCTAACATCAGCTGCGCATCTTGTTGCAAAATTTAAAAGATTCTCAAGCTCATCTGCAGCACTCTTATTATTTTTTGAGAGCCTAAAGCCATCTCTAACCTGCCCTGTAATTTGAGCCTCTCCAATAACCATTGAATCAAGTGAAGCAACAACCTTAAAAAAGTGCTCAATGGCATCTTCATTAGTAAATCTTTTTGCCATCTTATCAAGCTTATAAAAATTAACACTCTTTAACTTGCTAAGAAGCCCTAAAATTGCGTGATATGTAGCAAAATTATCTTTGCTTGCTGTAATAATCTCAACCCTGTTGCAAGTATTAACTACAAAAGCCTCCATTATAAAATCAAATTTGGTCAAAAGGTTTAAAAACTCTCTTATCTCCTCCTCACTCTTAAAAGCAACACTCTCTCTATCTTCAAGCGAACAGCTTTTATAGTTAAAACTTACAATCTGATAATACACTAAAAACTCCTATCAACCATCTTTATTGCAATACTCTCTAAGCCCTTCTCACCAGCTTTTTGCATCAAATCAATTGCTTCATTAATTAAACCCAAAGCCTCATTTTTGCATCTATTAATTATATTAAACTCTTTAAACTTCTCTAAAATCCAGCTCTGCTCGCTGCTATTTAGCTCTTTTTTATGAAGAGATTTTAATCTTTTTTTATCCTCTTTATTTAGCGCTTCATATAAATAGATATATGGAAGAGTTGTTTTTCCCTCTTTAAAATCGCTAAGTGCTGGCTTTCCAAGCGTTTTAGAATCGCTTATAATATCTAAAATATCATCAATCATCTGAAAGGCAATCCCAAGATTTCTGCCATAGGTTTTATAAATCTCTCTATCCTTATTTGCCAAAATTGCTGCAAACTCGCTTGCTGCTTCAATCAGAGCTGCTGTTTTTTGATAAATCATCTTATAGTATCTATCTTTATTTGGATTAAACTCTTCAGATAATCTTACATCTTCTCTCTCACCAATACTTAGATTAACAACTGCATTTGAGACAATCTTTGCAATCTCCTCTTTAAAGCCAACAAGCTCAAAAAAGGCTTTTGAGTATAAAATATCTCCAACCATAATTGCGCTTTTGTTTCCATATAGCGCATTTATTGATGCAACTCCCCGTCTCATTGAGGCATTATCAATAACATCATCATGCAGCAAGCTTGCTGCATGAATCATCTCAATAATTGCAGCCCCTTTAATAGTCTCTTTAATATTTGGGGCAATCTCAAGCATCAATCTTGCCCTTAATCTCTTTCCTGCTGGAATTTTTGAGATAATCTCAATTATATCCTCTTCATTTAACTCTTTTATTAATCTATCTATCTCTTTTTCAACCGCTTGCAAACTCATCTTCTACTCACACTGAGTTACTATATTTCCAACAAGCTCTAAAAACAAAGAGTTAACCCTCTCATCATAATCCTCTTCACTAACCTCAAAGCTCTTTAGTCTTCTTTCATACTCCTCTTCAAGCCCTTTTTCTTCAAGCATCTTTTCAGCCAATGCAAGGCGAGCTAATAGTTTTTCAAGCTCATTCTCTACCACATTTTGGTTTGCTGTCTTTAGGACTGATACACAATTGCTTTTTGGAGTTGTATTCATATAGTCATCATCATCAAATAGATTAAACATATTTTATCCTTTTTTATGAAATTATATCAAATTAATAATCAATCCCATCTTGCGTTGAAGCAAGAGTTAGGGCAAAGTGAATATTAACACTATTTTCTTTTAAAATAGCTATTGCCTCTTTTAGAGTTGTGCCAGTTGTAATAGTATCATCAACCAATATCGCTTCAATATTTTTTGGCCCCTTATATACAAACTCTCTTGGATTTTTTAGCCTAAACTCCAAAGGCTTTCCTGCATATTGAACCTTTCTTTTGGCTCTAAGAGCATTATATAAAGGCTTTAGATTTTTAATTCCTAAACTCCCATATCTAAGTAGCAAAGCAACATTTGAATAGCCTCTATTTAAAGAGCCATCAACTCCAATTAGATATACTCGTTGAATTGAGAGATTTTTAATATACTCTTTTAGGAATGGATTAAAAAACTTCTTTCCAAAAAACTTATATATTCTATAACCGCTAGCGCTATATTTGCTCTTTATATATTCATTAATTAAGAAATAATCAAAAAAGCTTATTACTTCCACTCCATCTATCTCTCTAGTTATAATATGAGGAGTTAAGAAATCTTTTACACAACTTTTACAAATTGGCTCAATTGAAAAGCTATCACAACTAAAACACCGCATCTATTTTCCAACATTTAATTTTTATTTAATTTATTTTTGTTATATTGTGCCAAAATAAAGCTAAAAGGTTAATAGTATGATGCCATTTTCAGATGAGGATTTATATATTGCAGTATCAAACTACCTTCCAAAGATTGAGGAGTATATTAAATCTCATGAAGGGACTATGAAGCTTCTTGGAGTAAAGGATGGAGTTGTCTATATTGAGCTTGGAGGAACTTGTAATGGCTGCTCAATGAGCACAATGACAACAAAGATGGTAGTGCAAAAGAAATTAAGAGAGTTAATTCATCCAGAGCTTGTTGTTGAGAGTATCTTCCCTGGCCAAGAGGATAAGTTGCCAAAAGATATATATAAGGGGCCTAATAAGTAGAGAAGCTCCACTCTTTAGCAATATTTTTACTGCCAACTTTTGCTCTTAAAAAGACTTTATAGAGAGAAGAGGATTGAAGTTTTTTATAGGGTAGAAATATAAAACAATTTTTTGGAATCTTTCTATTTCTATCGTTTCTAAAGGTAACAATTTTTCCTCTAACTCTCTTATTATTTTTATAAAGAGCAAGCTTAGTTAGTTTGATTCTACTAAAGCTATTAAAGCAGACGCTAATTGGCAATCCATACTCTTTTGAAGAGAAGGCTGGCGACTCTTTTTGAAGCCTTAAAGGGAGGTTCTTTTGGTTAGGGTATGGGTATATAATTAAAAGATTAGAGCGTCTCTTTGTATCAATTAGTGCCTTATTAAATATAGATTTTGGAATAGCTCTTCTGTTTTTGCAGATATTCTCGACAACTTCAGAGCTATATTCATACTCTTTCTTACATAGCCTTGCAAGTTTTGAGTTTGACATATCATATACGTAGACTCTATTATATTTAGCAAACCCAATAGAATCTATTTTTGTATCTAAAAATGCTAGGCGGTGATAAATGGTAGCCATTATTTTATCAATAGACTCTTTATAGCTTCTCTCATAAAAGGAGATATTCTCAACTACTGCCTTTGTGGCAAAGCCAGCTTTTGTGATTCTTTGCCAAGGACTCTTTGCAAAAAAGAAGGGTTTATATGGATTTTCAAAATGGCCAAACTCTCTATTTTTAGCCAAGTATATAGCGTGTTTCTTTGCAGCTTTGGCTAGAGCACTATCAAAGTATAATTTGGAAGAACCTGCATTTACTCTCAATTTATTTAGGTATTGAAGTGTATCAAAACTATATAGCCAATTTAATAAAAGTGCCGAAAAAAGGAATATTCTCATTATTAACGCCTATTACCATAAAAGTTTTATGATAAAATTATACAAAGATAAGCTCAAAGAGCAAAGAGAATTAAAAAATATACCACTCTTAATTTGGTCAAAGGTTAAAAAATGGTAAAATCTAGGTTTATGTTGCCCTTTATGCTATTTTTTTGGGTAGGGTGCTCTAGCAATAAGAGTTTAAGTTTAGATAGTTGTGGTAAAGATGGAATTTTTTGCTATAAAAATATAAATTTTGGAAAGAGTAGAGGTAGACTTTATGAAAAGGGAATCATTGATGGATGCACCACTGGTGAAGGGAGATTTACAAAAGATTACTCATTATCTTCTACCTCTCAAGACTATTTTGATGGTTGGATGCTTGGGCGCAGTAAATGTAAACAGATTTTACCAAATGAAGGGACCCTACAAGAGGAGGAGAATAGCAGAAAAAGAGCTGAGTATGAGATTAGAAAACTAAAGATGGAGCAGATGCAAAGTGAGATTGAAGAGGAATCACTACTTGATACTATCTTAAAAAGTAGTGAGAGTGCTGATGATATAGAGTATTAAAAAAGGAAAAGATTGCTAATTAAAGAACTTAATAGGGCTCAGCAAGAAGCAGTTACCCATATTGATGGACCTTTGTTAGTGTTAGCAGGAGCAGGGAGTGGAAAGACAAAGACAATTACCACTAGACTTGCTTATTTAATAAAAGAGGTTGGAATTGACCCAATAAATACCTTGACTCTAACTTTTACAAATAAAGCTGCAAATGAGATGAGGCAAAGAGCTCTTAATCTAATTGGATATAGAGCAAATACTCTTCCTTTGCTTTGTACTTTTCATAAATTTGGACTTCTATTTTTAAAGCTTTATATAAATAGACTCAATAGAAAAAATAGCTTTAATATAATTGATAGTGAGGATAAAAAACGAGCTATTAAAAATATTGCTAAAGAGTTAAAAATCGATTTACCTACCTCTTTTATTGCCTCAGAGATATCTAAATATAAAAATATTTTACTCTCTCCAAACGAGGCTTTAGATAAAGCTGAGCTTAGTGAGTATAAGCAGATTGCAAAGATATATAGTTTGTATGAAGAGAATTTGGTTAAGAATAATCTAGTGGATTTTGATGATTTATTGGCTCTTCCCTATAAAATTTTAATCTCTAACCAAGATTTAAGAGAGCAAATTAGCAGACGCTATCAATATATTATGGTTGATGAGTATCAAGATACAAATGAGCTTCAATATAAGCTTTTACGCCTACTAACTTCAACCCATAATAATATATGTGTTGTTGGGGATGATGACCAAAGTATTTATGGATGGAGAGGAGCAACTATTAAGAATATATTAGAGTTTACTCAAAACTTTGAAGGTGCAAAGATAATAAAACTAGAGATAAACTATCGCTCAACAAAATCCACTAGATTA
>JAADEQ010000090.1 GCA_013153345.1 Campylobacterota bacterium
TACTTTGGAATCTCTTCTACAATTCTAACCTCAATAGGGCTCTCTTTTTTATTTTTTATCTCATACTCTTGCTTAATAAACTTATACTTAGCCCTATTTATAAACTCCACTACCCTACTCTTTCCTATCACATCAAAAATCTCCCCAACTCTAACCTTTACTATCTCCCCTCTAGGAGTATTTAAAACTCTATCCTCTCCTAAATAGAATCCATCTCTATAGACCCTAATAACCCCCTTTGAAAGTGGCTCTCCCAAACCATTTGATTTACTATTATTAAACTCAATTATCTCATCAAACCTCAGCTCCCTCTCACCTTTAAAATCTATAAAACGACTCTTTGCCACTCCATAACTTCTATATCTAACCCCTTTGGCACTATTTAACAAAAAAAGAGTGGTTTGATTCTTTAAAAGCTCTCTTTTTCCAATATCATAATAGTAGTAGTTATGAATAGAGCTACTCTTTTGATTGCTAAAACTCTCTTGCCTCAATACCCCTCTCTTAACCATTACCCTTTGCTGGCCTACTCTATTTACCTCTGCAGCCACCAGCCTAATATTAAACCCCTTAAAATCTCTATTAGTAGAGTTTTTAACCAATGCCCAATTTTTCAAAGCTAAACTTTTATTATCTTCAATATTGAGCACATATCTACTCTCCCACTCTATCAAATCTACTAAATAATCTATTGTAAAAGTGCTATTTAGCTCCTCTTTAGACTCAACCATAAGCTCAATAGAGGCTAACTTTGGCTTATAGAGTGAAAATATAATAGAATCTATGGAGCTAACTATATAAAATTTTCCATTTACCTCAATCACAATAGGCTCTATTCTTCTCAAGACTCCTTTTAAGAGCTTCTTATCTTTATCATAAAAAGAGACCACTCTATTTAGATTTTGAGATAAAATCTCTTTTTGAAAATCTTTAGCTGGAAAAAAAGAGGTAGAAAGAAGAGTAAAATTACTATCTGACTCAATAAATATAGAATCCACAACTAAACTATTTGGAAACTCTTTATATTTAACTCTATTTATCCCCTCTCTTAAAGAGATATCTCTATCCTCCTTAACAAAACCAAAATCATTATAGATAACTAAAGAATTTGAATATAAAAAAGCAGCTAAAAAAATTAGATATCTCATATTATCTCCTTTAGAGTAAGTATATACTCTAAAGGATAATAGTTAGTTAACCCTCAGGAGTAGTAGTAAACTTCTCAAATTTTATAGATTTAAAATCAATCATTCCAGTACCAACTGGCACCAATCTACCAATTACAACATTCTCTTTTAAATCCTCTAATCTATCAACCGCTCCAGCAATTGAAGCACTAGTTAATACCTTTGTTGTATTTTGGAAAGATGCAGCTGAGATTATACTATCAGCCTCAACTGCAGCTCTAGTAATTCCAACAAGAAGCGGCTCAGCAATTGCAGGGCGTCCACCCCTTGCAATAATCTTCTCATTCTCTTCTTGAAATCTTCTTTTAGATACCAAATCTCCCTCAATAAATCTAGTATCTCCACTATCAATAATCTTTACTTGTCTAAGCATCTGAGAGATAATTATCTCAATATGCTTATCAGCAATATTTACCCCTTGGCGGCGGTATACTTGCTGAACCTCTGAGACAATATACTCATATAGCGCCTTTTCTCCAAGCACCTCCAATAAGTCGTGGCTTGAGATTTGCCCATCTGTTAACTTCTCACCAGTATGAACATAATCTCCATTTCTAACTAAAATCTTTCTCCCCTTATCAACAATATACTCAACCTCTTTATCACCATTTACAATCTTAAATCTCTCTTTTCCTCTAATTGGCTTCTCAAATACCACCACTCCATCAATCTTTGCAATTAGAGCAATATCTTTAGGGCGTCTTGCCTCAAATAGCTCACTAACTCTTGGAAGACCTCCAGTAATATCGCTTGACTTAATTGCCGCTTTTGCCTTCTTTGCCAAGATATCAGCAACCTCAACCTCTTGCCCATCTTTAACAAAAACTTGCGTCTTTGGCTCTAGAGGAAATCTAATAATCTCCCCATCCTTTGTTGCAAGCACAATTGCTGGCTTATAGCTTGTTGGAATATAATCATTTAAAATCAATCTTGAAGTTCCTGTTAGCTCATCAAACTCCTCAGTTGCAGTAACTCCAGCAATAATATCCTCAAACTTAACTACTCCTTTATCTGTTGCAATAATTGGGTCTGAATATGGGTCCCACTCTGCAATTACCGTTTGATTTTTATCTTTTGGCTTTGCAATCAAAGAGCCCTTCTCAACCTCGCTACCAGCTCCAGCCTCAATAATTGAGCCTCTTGCAATATAGTATCTTGCTGCTTCTCTATTATCCTTATCCACAATTACTGCAAAAAGCCCCTTTTGGGTAACCTCTTCACCCTCTTTAATATCAACACCTGATTCTAAATAATCTCCTTCTAGCAAGAAGTAGTTAACCTTTCCTTTTGCATCTGCTCTAACCTCTTGGGTAACTGGCGCTCCATCTTCAACTTTTAGCTCACTTGCATATGGAATATGAACCGGAATTGACCAAATCTCTTTAATAACATCAACTAAAGAGTCACCCTTTTCAACCCTATCTCCACTATTAAATGGAAGATACATCTTTCCTTCAATATTTCCAGCAACTCCAGCAAGCTCATTTGCTTTTGCCACATCAGATTTTCTTAATTTATACTCTTTAGTCTCATTTTCCCCTTTAAGAGTAATAATAATATCCTCATGGCTACTTTTTATCTCAACCTCTCCATCAAAAAGCGCCTTAATCTTTGGCTCAACAAGAAGCACTCCAGCATTTCTTCTATTTGCAACAATTAAAGTTCCATCTTTTCTTCTATATACATTTAGATTATAATATCTAATAAAACCTCTCTTGCTAGCAATTACTTGGCGGTCCTCTTTTCCAGCTGTTGCAGTACCACCTGTGTGGAATGTTCTAAGAGTAAGCTGCGTTCCTGGCTCTCCAATAGATTGCGCTGCAATTATTCCAATTGCCTCACCAGGCTTAACAAGGCGATTTTCTGCCATATTTAACCCATAACATTTCGCACAAACACCCTTTTTAGCCTTACAAGTTGCAATACTTCTAATAGTTACACTTTGAATCTGAGCATCTTTAATAATCTTTGCTGCAGTCTCATCAATAAGAGTTCCTTCTGGCAACAAAATCTCATTATTAACTGGGTCTATTGCATCTTTAACCAATACTCTTCCATAACATCTATCAGCAATTGATTCAATCAGCTCATTACCAACTAAAATATCACTAACCTCAATCCCTTCATGGGTTCCACAATCTTCTATTGTAACCTTTACATTTTGCGCAACATCAATTAGCTTTCTTGTTAAATATCCAGCATTTGCTGTCTTTAAAGCGGTATCTGCAAGACCCTTTCTAGCTCCGTGAGTTGAAATAAAATACTCCAAAACATTTAACCCCTCACGGAAATTTGAGGTAATTGGGGTCTCAATAATCTCTCCGCTTGATTTTGCCATAAGTCCACGCATTCCTGAAAGCTGGCGAATCTGAGCTGCTGAACCTCTTGCTCCAGAGTCTGCCATCATATAAATTGAGTTAAATCCGCCTCTCTCACTCTTAATTAGCTTCATCAACTCTTCTGCAATCTTATTGTTTGCATCAGTCCAAATATCAATAATCTTATTATATCTCTCTTGCTCAGTTAATAATCCTTGAGCATATTGTCTTTGAACCTCATAAACCTTCTCTTTTGCCTCTTGAATAATCTTCTCTTTTGCTGGAGGGGTCTTAATATCATCAATTGAGATTGAAACCCCAGTAATTGTTGCATATTTAAATCCAAGCTCTTTTAGTTTATCTAAAAAGCTTGCAGTCTCTTTTACTCCAGAGTGCTTATATACATAATCAACAAGAGCCGCAATATCTTTTTTCTTTAAGACCTTATTCCACATAGATTCAGGCACATAATCTGGCAAGATTGACTTAATTATAAGTCTTCCAACCGTTGTGGTAACTACTCTATCATCAATTAAGGTTCTAACTCTTGCATTTAAATCAAGAGCCCCTTGCTCATTTGCAATAAAAATCTCATTAATATTTGCAAAAAGCTTATGCTCACCCTTTACATCACTCTTCTCAAGTGATAGATAATAGAGCCCCAAAATCATATCTTGAGATGGAACTGCAATTGCCTTTCCTGAAGCTGGCAATAAAATATTCATTGAGCTTAACATCAATACTTTTGCCTCAGCAATCGCCTCATCAGATAGTGGCACATGCACTGCCATCTGGTCCCCATCAAAGTCTGCATTAAATGCAGCACAAACAAGAGGATGGAGCTGAATTGCCTTTCCTTCAATTAACTTTGGATGGAATGCTTGAATTGATAATTTATGAAGCGTTGGAGCTCTGTTTAATAGTACTGGATAGCTCTCAACAACCTCCTCTAAACACTCCCAAACCTCATTTTTTTGCTGCTCAATCATCTTTTTAGCCGCTTTTAGCGTTGTTGAATACCCTTTATCAAGCAGCTTTGCCATAAGATGAGGCTTAAATAGCTCAATTGCCATCTGTTTAGGCAATCCACACTGGTCCATCCTCAAATCTGGTCCAACAACAATTACACTTCTTCCACTAAAATCAACCCTCTTACCAAGTAAGTTTTGGCGAAAGCGCCCTTGCTTTCCTTTAATAATCTCTGATAGTGATTTTAAAGGCCTCTTATTTGCACCCTTTACCGAATTTCCACGCCTTCCATTATCAAAAAGTGCATCAACTGCCTCTTGAAGCATTCTCTTTTCATTTCTAATAATAATCTCAGGCGCATTTAAATCAACAAGTCTCTTTAATCTTTGGTTTCTATTAATTACTCTTCTATATAAATCATTTACATCACTAACTGCAAACTTTCCACCATCAAGCGCAACAAGCGGCCTTAAATCTGGCGGAAGGACTGGCAGATATGTTAACATCATCCACTCAGGCCTATTTCCAGAGTCCAAAAATGCCTCAATTACCTTTAGGCGCTTAATAATTGTCTTCTTCTTTGCAACTGCTTTTGTATTTTTAATCTCCTCCTTTAGCTGCATCATCATATCAACTAAATCAAGCTCCTCAAGCAGCTCTTTAATAATCTCTCCTCCCATTCTAGCATCAAATCCGGTATGAGAGAATCTCTTATATAGCTCTTGATACTGCTCTTCATTTAAAACATCATATTTTTTAACAGGATTCTCCCCTGCACTATCATAGCTAGCCTCTCCTGGATTTTTTACAATATAAGCCTCATAATAAAGCACCCTCTCAAGGTCTTTCATCTTAATATTAAGCAGTGTTCCAATACGGCTAGGAAGTGAGCTAACAAACCAAATATGTGCAACTGGAGCAACAAGCTCAATATGCCCCATGCGTGAGCGTCTAACCTTTGAGGTGGTTACCTCAACTCCACACTTCTCACAAACCACCCCTTTATATCTCATCTTCTTATATTTTCCACAAAGACACTCATAATCTCTAATTGGACCAAAAATCTTTGCACAAAAAAGCCCATCACGCTCTGGCTTTAGGGTTCTATAATTTATAGTCTCTGGCTTTTTAACCTCACCATAACTCCAAGAAAGAATCTTTTCTGGTGAGGCAATCATAAGCTTTAATGCCTCAATATCTTTTGGTCTCTCTTCACTATTTAAATCAATTGGAACCAAATTCTCTAAATAACTATCACTCATCTTCACCCTCTTTATCTTTTTTTGTATAAAGCTCAACATCAAGCCCTAAAGCTTGCAACTCTTTAGTTAAAACAAACATAGTCTCTGGAATTCCAGCATCTGGCACTGAAACACCTTGAGTAATTGCACGATATGCCTTTGCACGACCCTCAACATCATCAGATTTAATTGTTAACATCTCTTTTAGAGTATGAGCTGCACCATAAGCTTCAAGCGCCCAAACTTCCATCTCTCCAAATCTTTGACCTCCAAATAGAGCCTTACCACCAACTGGCTGTTGAGTAACAAGAGAGTATGGCCCAGTTGAACGCGCATGCACCTTCTCATCAACTAAATGGTGTAGCTTTAACATATACATATAACCAACATTGACTCTCTCTTTAATCTTCTCTCCAGTTCTTCCATCATATAGAGTCATCTTTCCATCACTATCCATTTTAGCGAGTTCAAATAGCTTTGCAAACTCCTCATCAGTTAATGACTCAAATGGAGGGACTGCAAACTTAACTCCCTTTGCCCAATCTCTAGCATATTTAATAATCTCTTCATCACTCATCTTATCAAGCTCAGCTTTTGCCTTCATTAGCTTAGCAGTATAGGCAATCTCTTTTAACTTTTCTCTTAGCTGCTTTACAAAATCAGCTTGCTTTTGCTTAAATATCTCTTCAATCTGCTTTCCAAGCTTCTTACCAATAAGTCCAAGGTGAACCTCAAGAATCTGTCCAATATTCATACGTGAAGGAACCCCAAGTGGATTTAAAATAATATCAACTGGCGTTCCATCTTCCATATATGGCATATCAATCTCTGGAACAATGTTTGAGACAATACCCTTATTTCCGTGGCGACCTGCCATCTTATCACCAACTTTAATCTTACGTTTTGTTGCAATATATACCTTTACAACCTTTGCAACACCATTTGGCAAAATATCATCTTTTTCTAAAATTGCAAGCTTCTCCTCATGCTCTTGCTTTAAGCGCTGCTTCTGCTTCAAAAAGCTATTCTTAAGTCTCTCATACTCATCTTGAACCTCTTTTGAGTATGATTTAACAAGACTTCTTAGAGCAAATCTACTAATACTCTCAATCACCTCTTTTGGAATCTTCTCCCCAGCCTTATATATTTTGCCATTAACCTCAGCCTCTTTTACCAGCTCTTGAGAAGACAAAAATGAGACAATTTGCAATAGCTCCTCTTTATCAATCATTAATAGAGCATCATGATGCGCTTTATCTAGCTTTGCTTTCTCCTCATCATATGAGCGCTGAGCTCTTGCATCTCTTGGATACCCTTTTTTAGTAAAAATCTTAACATCAACAACAACCCCCTCCATTGAAGCTGGAGTATAAAGAGATTTATTAACAACATGCCCAGCTTTATCTCCAAAAATTGCTCTAAGAAGCCTCTCTTCTGGAGTTGGTTTAATCTCTCCTTTTGGAGATACCTTTCCAACTAAAATCATTCCAGGCTTAACATAAGTTCCAATCTTAACAATTCCACTCTCATCAAGATGGGTCAACTCATCCTCTCTAATATTTGGAATTGCTCTTGTTATCTCTTCAACTCCATGTTTTAACTCTCTTGCCTCAATCTCTTTTTCATAGATATGGACTGAGGTAAAGGTATCTTCTCTAATTAGTTTCTCCGATAAAATAATTGCATCCTCAAAGTTATAGCCATTCCACGGCATAAACGCAACTAATACATTCTTTCCAAGAGCTAGCTCTCCATTATCAATACTTGAGCCATCTGCAATAATTTGCCCCTCTTTAACCTCTTCACCAACCTCAACAATTGGAACTTGATGAAACACCGTGTTTTGGTTAGTTCTAATATTCTTCTCTAATGGATAGTGGTCAATAAATACTCCACTCTCATCTTCCCCGATAATATAGATATTTTGAGAATCAACTCTCTCAACGCGCCCAGCTCTTTTTGCCTTAACTGACTCCCAAGCATCGCGAGCTACAATTTTCTCCATTCCTGTTCCAACCATTGGCGCTTCGGTCCAAATAAGAGGCACTGCTTGGCGTTGCATGTTTGACCCCATCAATGCTCTGTTTGCATCATCATGCTCAAGAAACGGAATCAAGCTTGCTGCAGCTCCACTAACCATAATTGGAGCAATATCAATTAAATCAACCTTGCTTGCCTCTTGAAGCCCAATTTCACCATTTAATCTTGCCTCAATTAAATCATCAACAATATATCCATTCTCATCAACCTTTGTAGAAGCTGGTGCAATTACCTTATCTTCCTCTTGGGTTGCTGTAATATATACTATCTCATTAGTTACTTGTCTATCTTTAACAACCTTATATGGAGCTTCAATAAATCCATACTCATTAACCTTTGCGTAACTTGCAAGAGTGTTAATTAAACCAATATTTTGCCCTTCTGGAGTCTCAATTGGACAGATTCTTCCATAGTGA
>JAADEQ010000089.1 GCA_013153345.1 Campylobacterota bacterium
TGGAACAAGAGTTGAGCTTGATTTTTCAAAATTACAAAATTAGCTAAAATATTATGGCTTTAAGATATTTTTTATTAATTTTTTTAAATAATTTTGGTTATACTTATGCCATATTTAATAAGGAGTTGTAAATGGCAGTATTAGATGAAGTAAAAGAAGTTGTAGCAGAGCAACTTGGAGTAAATATTGATGAGATTAAAGAAGAATCAAGATTTGTTGATGATTTAGGGGCTGATAGTTTAGATGTTGTTGAGCTTGTAATGGCGCTTGAGGAGAAGTTTGATATTGAAATTCCAGATGAAGCGGCAGAAAAGATTGCAACAGTAGCTGATGCTGTAAAGTTTATTGAAGAGGCTAAAGCTTAATTTTTCCCCATATTTGGGGGTTAAGATAGAAGAGCTTTAAGGAGCTTTGCTATCTTAAAAACTATTAGGAGTGGCAGTGAAAAGAGTAGTAATAACCGGGCTTGGAATGATAAATGCTGTGGGTCACAATAAGGAGGAGTCATTTGAAAATATCTTAAAAGGGGAGTGTGGAGTTGATAGAATCTCTTTATTTGACCCTTCAAACTTTGCTGCACAAATTGCTGCTGAGGTAAAAGATTTTGACCCAACTACTATAATGGATAAGAAAGAGGTTAAAAAGGCTGATAGATTTATTCATCTAGGAATTAAAGCTGCAAAAGAGGCGATGGAGGATGCTAAGATTGATGATAGTGTAGATAGAGAGAGATTTGGAATTAGTTGTGCTTCTGGAATTGGGGGATTGCCTTCAATTGAGAATAACTCTTTAATTTGTGCAACTAAGGGGCCAAGAAGAATCTCTCCATTTTTTATTCCTGGAGCGCTTGCAAATATGCTTGGTGGATTTATCTCAATTTATGAAAATCTTAAGGGGCCAAATCTTGGTTCAGTTACTGCATGCGCGGCAGGAACTCACGCAATTACTGAAGCTGCAAAGACCATAATGGTTGGTGGGGCTGATAGAATGCTAGTAGTTGGGGCTGAAAGCGCAATTTGCCCAGTTGGAATTGGTGGATTTGCTTCAATGAAAGCGCTATCAACAAGAAATGATGAGCCAAAAAAAGCTTCTCGCCCATTTGATGCAAATCGTGATGGATTTGTAATGGGTGAGGGGGCTGGAGCTTTGGTGCTTGAAGAGCTTGAGAGTGCAAAAAAAAGAGGGGCAAAAATTTATGCTGAGCTTGTTGGATTTGGAGAGAGCGGGGATGCAAACCATATTACCACTCCAACAACAGATGGTCCTCTAAGAGCAATGAAAGCTGCAATGAGTATGGCAGGAAATCCAAAAATTGATTATGTAAATGCACATGGAACTTCAACTCCAATTAATGATAGAAATGAGACAAAAGCTCTAAAACTCTTATTTGGAGGAAAAGAGAACTGCCCACCAGTTAGCTCAACAAAAGGGCAGATTGGCCACTGCCTTGGAGCTGCTGGAAGCCTTGAGGCTGTAATTTCATTAATGGCGCTTGATAGAGGGGTTATGCCTCCAACAATAAATTATGAGACTTTTGATAGTGAGTGTGATTTAGACTATATTGTTGAGGGTGCAAGAGAGGCTAATTTAGAGTATGTAATGAGCAATTCATTTGGATTTGGCGGAACAAATGGAGTTGTGATTTTTAAAAAATATAAGGAATAATCCAAGATGCCAACATATCTTGATTTTGAAAAGCCAATTGAAGAGATTCAAAGTGCAATAGAAGCTGCAAAAGCAAGGGCAGATTTTGATGCGGTTGAGGTTTTGGAAAAAGATTTAGAAAAAGAGGTTAATAGAACCTTTAAAAATCTAAATGATTACCAAAAGCTTCAACTCGCACGCCATCCAGACAGACCCTATGCACTTGATTATGTAAGAGCCCTAATGCATGATGCGCAAGAGATTCATGGAGATAGAACCTACAGAGATGACCCTGCAATTATTTGTTATCTTGGTTGGATTGATAATCAAAAAACTATGCTTATTGGCGAGCAAAAGGGAAGAGGGACAAAAAATAAGCTAAAGAGAAATTTTGGAATGCCCCATCCTGAAGGGTATAGAAAGGCGCTAAGAGCAGTAAAATTAGCAGAAAAGTTTGATATTCCAGTTTTGATGCTAATTGATACTCCTGGTGCATATCCTGGAATTGGAGCAGAAGAGAGAGGCCAGAGTGAGGCAATTGCAAGAAATCTTTTTGAGCTATCTGGCGTGAAAGTGCCTTTAGTTTCAGTTGTAATTGGAGAAGGTGGAAGTGGAGGGGCTTTAGCAATTGGAGTTGCTGATAAGCTTGCAATGATGAGATATTCAGTCTTTTCAGTAATTTCGCCAGAAGGGTGTAGCGCAATTTTATGGAATGATGCTAGCAAGGTTGAGCAAGCAACAAAAGCGCTAAAGATAACGCCAGACCTTTTAAAAGAGCATGGATTAATTGATGATATTATTGATGAGCCTCTAATTGGAGCGCACAGAGATAAAGAGGCTGCTGCAATGGCGCTAAAGAGATACTATTTAGACTCAATTAAGGAGTTAAGCGCCCTTTCAAAAGAGGAGCTGCTTAATAGACGCTATAATAAGTTAATCTCAATGGGCTCATTTAGTGAGAAAGAGTCTTGATTGCAGATATTGGAAATAGGCACGCTCATATAAAAGATAAATCCTCTTATAAAACTCTTTATTATAAAGAGCTTTTTAACTATAAAGATAGCCCTCTTTTTTATATCTCAGTTAATAAAGATTTTAATCAACAGGCAAAAGATATAAAAAATTGGATTAATTTAGAGCCATATATTAAGTTAGAGGGCGCATATGAGGGAATGGGAGTTGATAGAAAGGCGCTTCTTTTAAGCAGAGGTGATGGGATATATATTGATGCTGGAAGTGCAATTACAATTGATATAAAAAAGAAAAATCGCTTTATTGGAGGAGCTATTTTGCCAGGGCTTTGGGCGCAAAAGGAGGCTCTTTTTAAAATTAGCCCAGTGTTAAAATTAGATGAGATTAAAAAGATTAATTTAGATATTTTGCCAAAAGAAAATACAAAAGCAACTCTTTTATATGGCATTATTGCGCCAGTTGTTGCCCTAATTGAAAAGTTTAAAAAAAGCTATAATCTGCCAATTTATATTACAGGAGGAGATGGAGAGCTTATTGCTTCTTATATTAAAGAGGCTGAGTTTAAAGAGGATTTAATTTTTGAAGCGCTTGAGCAAATTGTAAAGGAAATTGAGTGATAATTACTACAAAAAGATTGCTTCTTAGGCTTCCAACAAATAAGAATATAAAAGATATTGTAAAGATATCAAACTTTAAAGTGCTATCTTTAAAGCTTTCATCCTTGCCCTATCCATATAGTGAGGATAGTGCAAAAGAGTGGATAAAAAAAGCAAATAGTAGCAACTATATTGGCTTTTTAATTGAGTTTGAAAAAGAGGTTGTTGGAGTAATTAATATTGATATCTCAAAAGAGCATAATCACGCAACAATTAGCTATTATTTAGCGCCCCAATATTGGAATAAAAAAATAATGAGTGAGGCGGTTGGAGGAGTTGTTGATTTTTGTTTTAATAAGCTAAATTTAATAAGAGTTGCAGCGCACCATTTTCATACAAATATGGCTTCAGGCAAGGTGCTACTTAGGAATAATTTTTTGCTTGAAGGGATTAGAAGAAAACATTTTAAAAAGGAAAATGAGTATTTAGATATTTATGATTATGGGATTTTAAAGGAGAGTTTATGTTAACAATTGCCTTGCCAAAAGGAAGAATGGCAGATCAAAGCCTTGAGTTAATTGGCAAAATTTTTAATGAAAAATTGGAATTTGAGAGTAGAAAGCTAATTTTAGAGAGTAAAAATTTTAGATTTTTAAATGTAAGAAACCAAGATGTGCCAACATATGTTGAGTATGGAACTGCAGATTTAGGGATTGTTGGGCTTGATGTTATAACTGAGCAAGGGCTGGATATTGTAGATTTGCTTGATTTAAAGATTGGAAAGTGTCAAGTTGCAATTGGAATTAAAAATGAAGATACGCTTGATTGGAACAGACCAGATATTAAGATTGCAACAAAGATGGTTAATATTACAAAAAACTATTTTGCAAGTAAAGCAGTTGGAGTGGAGGTTATTAAGCTATATGGCTCAATTGAGTTAGCTCCACTTGTTGGGCTTGCAGATGCAATTGTTGATATTGTAGAGACTGGTAGCACAATGAGAGAAAATGGCCTAAAGGTAGCAGAGGTTATAATGGATTCTTCTGCACATTTAATTGCCAATAAAAATAGCTTTTTTGAGAAAAAAGATGAGATTTTAGAGTTTTTTAAAGCCCTAAAGAGCGTGGTGGATGAGCAGTAAAGAGGCGCTTGATCTATATGCAAAAATAGAAGATCTTTTAGGAGTTAGTGAAGTTGCTCCAAGGCTTTATAGCTTTTATTTTGATATTTTAAAGGATATTGAGTTTGATAGCTTGCTTGATATTGGATGTGGCAAGGGGGAGTTTATTGAAGTGCTCTCAAATATTGGTATAAATGCAGTTGGAATTGATAAGAGCCCTCTAATGGTTAAAGAGGCTAAAAAAAGAGGAGTTGTGGCAATAGAAGCAGAAGTAAAAGATATTAAAGAGCAGTTTGATATTGCAACTGCAACGTTTGATATGGTAAATTATTTAGCGCCAACTGAGTTTGAGAGCTTTTTTAGTGATGTTGCAAAAGTGGTAAAAAAGGGCGGATATTTTATATTTGATATAAATTCACTTTATGGCATAAGCGAGATGGCAGTTGGAAATTTTATAGCCCAAGATAAAAATAGATTTGTTGCAATTGAGAGCTTTTATGAAGATAGAGTCTATAAAAGCTATTTTACTCTATTTGAAAATAACAATAACTGCTATAAAAAAAGCGAAGCTAAAATTTTTCAATATTATTATGAAGATAGCGATTTTAAAAAGCTAAAAGATTGGAGAGTTGTTAAAACTCTTCCAATCAATCTTTATGAAACAGAAAGTATAGATAAAATTATCTATATCCTACGCCGCCTATAGGAATTATGGCTTATAGATAATTCCTACATTTACGCTATCTACATCATTCATTGTAGTAGCCTCAGAGATTTTTTTACCTCCACCATATAGTTTTGTATAATCAGCAAATGCTGTAATCTCATCTGTTATATCATAGCTAGCTCCAGCTCCATATTGAAAGCCACTATCACTTGTTGTGTTACCCATAAAATCAAAGCTAGAGTAACCATAACCAATTAGCCCATAAATTGAAGCCATCTCAAATTTATATTGAGGCTTTAGGTAAATTGCTGCATTATAGAAGCTAATTGGTTGATGATCTTTAATCTCAAAATCTGAGACTGCTTTTGTAAAACGCCCCTCAATTGCTAAAAAGTCATTAATCTCAACTCCAGCTAGAGCCATAATAGTTGCTGCATCATCACTACCGCCCCATCTGAGGATAGTATCATCTTTTTTGGTGGTAGTTTGATTGATTTTATCATATTCGCACCCTCCACAAACTTCAGCTTCAGAGCTAACGCTTGCTGAAGAGCTTCCAATTGCTCCCCCAAAGTATGGTTGGAAATCTTTTGTTTCAGGTGCCTCTGGAACCTCACTAATTGCTGGTGCTACTGGTTCAGTATCTGGCTCTGGAGTTGGAGCTGGCACAAATGGACCTCCACCAAACAATGCATTTGTGCTAACTAAAGCAATTCCAATAAATGTTGTTAACTTTTTCATTTTGACCACCTTATATTTTTTAACGGATTGGCTCCGAAGAGCAAATCTATACTTTCTATACCTGTAGTATACTTCACATTAACTAATATTAACCTTAAATTAAATAATATTAAACAAAAAATAGAAAATTTTATCGCTCTCTAGCCCCCTAGAATCCGATATTTTATAATTTATCTGCTTAATATGGAGTTAAAATTTTTTGACAATTTTTTGTAAAATTTTGTAAAAGTTTTTGAAAAAAAGTAACACTTCTAAATGGCCTCTATTTTAGGAGAATTTTTGCTTTTTATTGAGCTAAAAAAAGTATAATATGAAAAAAGTTAAGGAGAGAAGTTTGATAGAAAAAATAGATACAAAAGAAGAGTTTAAAAGTTTTATTGAAGAGATTCAAAACCAGCCAAACTATAAAAAGCCGCTTGGATTTGGAATTGCAAGAGTTGATAGAGGCCAAAAAAATGCAGATAAGATTTTGCAAGCAACATTTCCTGTGGTAAATTGGAATGAGAATTTTGGAAGTGCGGCTGTTTTTATAAAAGCGCTTCAAGAAGCTGGAGTTGAGGTTGATTTTAGCGGGAGTGAATTTGTTACAACAATTGATGATAGATTTGTTAAAAATGCTTTGAATGCTTTTTTTCCTTATGTTGATGAGGCTGTTGGGGAGAGCCATAAAAATGTTCAGGTTATAAAAGTTTTAAATGAGATTGGAGATATTGGAAGAGATTATACTATTACTTTTATATTTGAAGATGAGGCTCCAAAGTCAGTTGAGGCTGTATATTTAAAGCTTTATGCCCTCTCACTAAGAAAAGCTGAGCTTAGAAGCCTAAATTTAAATGGAGCTTTTGGAGTGCTTAGCAATGTTGCTTGGGTTGGAAATAAACCATATGAGCTGGAGTATCTAAGAGAGAATGAGATTGAGATGAAGCTAAAAGGGACTTTTCCAAATATTGATGCAGTTGATAAATTCCCAAGATTCTTGCAACATATTATTCCAGCAGATAATACAAGAATTTTGGACTCAAGCAAAGTTAGATTTGGAGCTCAACTTGCACCAGGAACAACGGTTATGCCAGGGGCAAGCTATATTAATTTTAATGCCGGAACTCTTGGACCTGTTATGGTTGAGGGGAGAATTAGCAGCTCTGCAGTTGTTGGAAGCGGGAGTGATGTTGGTGGAGGAGCAAGTATTTTAGGAGTTCTAAGTGGAACTGATGGAAATCCAATTACAATTGGAGAAAATACACTTCTTGGGGCAAACTCAGTAACAGGAATCCCTCTTGGAGATGGATGTATTGTTGATGCTGGAGTTGCAATTTTGGCTGGAACTAAGGTTGTAATTGATAGTGATGAGTTTAAGAAGATTAAAGAGGCAAATCCAAACTGGGATATGGAAGATAAAGATGTATTTAAAGGAAAAGAGCTTGCATCTTTAAATGGGGTTCACTATCGTCAAGATAGCTTGAGTGGAGAGATTAAAGCTTTTAGAAGCACAAGAGAAGTTAAATTAAATGAAGAGCTGCACTAATGAATCTAAAAGATAGTGAAATTGAGAAGAAAGTTATTTTGCTAAAGCTTTTGGTTGATAAAGAAAAGGATATTGAGGCAGCTCTTGCCTCTTTGGCTGATACCAAAATGGCAAGCTTGGATGAGTTACAAAGACTTTATAAAGAGCTTCAAGAAGATGGATTTATTACAAAAAATGGAGAGCTTACAATAGTTGGTTTGGCTGAAGCAAAAAGGGCTAAAGAGGAGTTTAGCATTGAGAATTGATAAGTGGCTAAGTAGCGTTAATATTGTTAAAAGAAGAACAATTGCTCAAGATATGGTAAAAAGTGGAGTTGTCTATATTAATGATATAAGAGCTAAGCCATCAAAAGAGGTTAAGGTTGGAGATATTATAAAGATTGAGTATCTAAGCGGAGCAAAATTTTATGAGGTGCTAAAGATTCCAACCACAAAAACAATTCCAAAAAGCGCAAAAGATGAGTATGCAAAAGAGATAGAAAAATAAAAATATATAGCTAAAAAGATATTTATTTAAGAAAAATAGGCTATAATTAGAGTAATAAAAGGTTGCACAAAATTTTTAAAAATGGTTGATTTTGGCTGTTTTTAATAATTTTTGTGCAAACTTAAAAAAGTTATTTCAAAACTCGTTGTTATGGGAGTTGGAACTAAAAAGTCTCTTATAAAAATTTTTTAAGAGTTCTTTAAAAATCGCTTGCAAATAGCGAGTTTTAGGGCTATTACAATCTAGACCCGATTTAAGGGGATTGAGATTTAAATATAGTTTTTACTATTTCCCAAGCTGTCTTCATAATTACAATCTAGACCCGATTTAAGGGGATTGAGATGAAGGTATTTTATTTTTTTAATTAATTCTTTTCTC
>JAADEQ010000021.1 GCA_013153345.1 Campylobacterota bacterium
GAGCAATTTTAAGATATAAATTGGGAGATTTTATAATAAAATCTACCTCTTCTAATCTAAAGCCTCTAGCTAGATTTTATAAAATTAATTACCCGTATATATTGGTTAAGCCTACTTTAGATAGTAGATTTTTAATCTGTAAAATTGATAGCTGTTTAAAAGAGGTAGATAGTTTTGAAGAGATAAAAGATAGTATTGAGCAGTTAAAAAGGGAGATGTTAAAGTAGAGAGGTAAAGAGTTCTCTTTACCAGTTATACTCTACTCCTGTATGGATAGTATCAATTGTTATATCTTTATTTCCTGTCTTTTTAAGAGGGCGTAGATATTCTAAATAAAATCCTGCCCCATCTTTTTTTCCCTTAACTTTTGGATTTATAGTATAAGAGGCTCCAACTCCCCATCCAAAGCCCTTTTCACTATCTTTTAATACTTCACAATCGGTTACTCCATATCCAAGTAGGGCATAGACATCTAGATGGTCAGTTACTGGGTATGTTGGTTTAAGATATAGACCATAATGTTTTAGAGTTCTATCATCATCTCCCCAAGGTGTATAGAAATATTTAGCCTCAAGTCCTATATATGGATTAAAATAATATCCTGCTTTTAGATTATATCCATATGTAGTTGAGTCAGTGCTCTTTGCAATTGTTCCGCTAGTGCTCTCTATTGGAAGACATTCACACTCTGAGCTTGAATAGGTAAAACCCCCTCCAAGATATAGACCCAATGGAACTTTAATTACTGGTACTGGAATTGGTTTGCTAGGAGCTGGAATAAAGTTTTTTCCTGCATTTGCCCCTAAAGTTAAAGCAACTAACAATCCCATACAAACTTTAACTTTTCCCATTCTATCATCCTTTTACATTAAATTTCACACAATCTTAACATTTATAATATTAATCTATTATTAAATTGGCCCATTTAATGAAAATAGTTTATAAAAAGGTTAAAATTTTTAATATAATTAAAAGGATAGAATGGGATAAAACTATTTTTATTTAGAAGGAGTGCCCAAAAGAGCACTCTTTGTTAGTAGTGGAAAGATACTCCAACACTTCCAAGATTGGTTTTGATATCTTTATCATCATCTTTTCTTAAAGGTTGAGAATATTCAGCATATATTCCCCATCCTTTTTTTGCACCTTTATCTTTTTTATTAACTAAATACTCTGCTCCAACTCCCCATCCAAAACCTTTTTCATCAATATCTTGATAATCACACTCCGTCTTTCCATATCCAACAAGACCATAAACATCTATATTATCAGTTACTCCATATGTTGGTTTTAAATATAGACCATAATGTTTTAGAGTCTTATCTTCATCTCCCCAAGGAGTATAGATATATCTAGCCTCTACTCCAATAAACTGGTTAAAATCATATCCAGCTCTTAGATTAATTCCATATGTATCCCCAGTGCTCTCTCCAGTAGTTACACCATCAGTCGTTTGAAGTTCATCACACTCACACTCAGTATGAGCATATGTAAAACCTCCTCCAATATATAATCCAAGTGGAGGAGTAGATGTGGTAGTAGGAGCAGGAGTTTTAGGTGCAATTTCTGGTGCAAGTGGCACAGGAATTGGAGGTTCTGTTGCCATATCCTTGTTTTTACCAGCATTTACCAATGTTGCTAACGCTGCAGTTGCAACAATTGATATTAATACCTTTTTCATTTTGCCCTTCCTTCTTTTTATCTTAAAATGTTATAATTTGAAAGTATCCTTTAGAAGGATACAACTCATAATATTACCCTTCCCTAAATGTAGGAGTGGCCCTATTCCACTCTTACATTTTTTAATATGGGAATACCATATTGTATAATATTAAACTTTTAATAAAACTTAAAATGGTCTTCTTTTAATATATTTTTTGTAGTTTGATTATAAAAATTTCTCTTTAAAACTTATAATAATTAAAGTTTAGATATAATCTTGCGATTTTTAAAGTAAGGATGATAGATGTTGCTATTTACTCCTGGGCCAACTCCTGTTAAGGAAGAAGTTAGATTAGAGATGGCAAAGCCTACAATTCACCATAGAACTCCAGAGTTTGAGGCTATTTTTAAGAGTGCAAGAGAGAATTTAAAAGAGCTTATGAAGATGGATGAGGTTATTTTTTTAGCAAGCTCTGGAACTGGTGCAATGGAGGCAAGCATATTAAATTTGTGCCATAAGAAAGCACTTGTAGTTAATGCGGGGAAGTTTGGAGAGCGCTTTGGAAAGATTGTTAAGGCTTTTAATCTTGAGTTAGTTGAGCTAAAGTATGAGTGGGACAGCCCAGCAAATATTGAAGATATTAAAAGAGCTTTAAGAGAGCATAGTGATATTGATGCAGTTGCACTCCAAATTTGTGAGAGCTCTGGAGGGCTTAGACACCCAATAGAAGAGATTGCAAAGGTTGTTAAAGAGCATAATAAAAATATAGTAGTAATTGCAGATGGAATTACTGCAGTTGGGGTTGAAGAGATTGATATAGAAAATATTGATGCATTAATTACAGGAAGCCAAAAAGCTTTAATGCTGCCTCCTGGTCTTGCAATGATTGGGCTTAGCTCTTTAGCAGTAGAAAAGATAGGAGAGGGAAGAGGCTTCTATTTTAATCTAAAAAGTGAGCTAAAAAAGCAGCAGCAAAATACAACTGCCTATACTCCTGCAACTACTTTAATTATTGGATTAAATAAGGTATTTGAAGAGATAGAAAAATTTGGTGGATTTGAGAGATTATATAGCACTACTAAAGCTCGCCATAAAGCAATGCTTAAAGCTCTTGAGGCGCTACATTTAAAAATCTATCCAAAAGCTCCAGCGCTTGCAATGGCTACAATAATAGATAGTGATAGCGAAAAGATTAGAAAAATATTAAAGAGCGAATTTAGCGTAAATGTTGCTGGAGGGCAAGAGCATCTAAAGGGAAAAATCTTTAGAGTTAATAATATGGGTTTAATTGAAGATTATGAGATGTTATGGGTTATTGATTCAATTGAAAAGGCTTTAGATAAGTTAGGAAGAGCTAACTATAAAGGTGTTGGGGTAAAAGTATTTAATGAGGTTTTTAGGGAGAGTAATGATATTTGAGCATGAGATTCCAGCAAATTCGCGTCTATATTTTGGTAAGAGTGCAGCTTTAAAAAGAGAGATTGAAAATAGTGCTGCAAATTTATTACAAAATTTGGGATTTAGCGAGATTATAACTCCACTATTTTCATACCATCAACACGATACATTTGATAATGATAAGGTATTAATTAGAGTAAATGATAGCTTTAATTCAAATATAACCCTTAGAGCAGACTCAACCGTTGATGTTGTTAGAATTGTAACTAAAAGATTATATAGAAGCTATAATCAAAAGCGCTGGTTTTATATTCAACCAATCTTTACCTATCCAACAAATGAGCAGTATCAAATTGGAGCAGAGCTGATTGAAGAGGATGTAAAGAGCGCTTTAGATATTGCTCTAAAGCTTTTAGAGAGTCTAAAGGTATCTGCTTTAGTTCAAATTGCAAATATTAAAATTCCAATGCTTTTGGCAAAAAATTATGGCTTTGATATTGAAGATATTAAAAATATTAGATTAGAAAAGATTTTAAACTCTTCATATGAGTGGATTGAGGATTTAGTAAAGATTAATAAAGCTTCTGATTTAAAAGATTTATCTATCTATCCAGATGATATTGCAGATGAGTTAAAAAAGATTTTAGATATTGCAACTTCATATAAAGATTTAATTATCTCACCTTTATATTATGCCCCAATGAGATATTATAACTCAATTGTATTTAGAGCCTTTATTAAAGAGGAGCTATTTTTAACAGGAGGGGAGTATAGGATAAAAGATGTAAATGGGGCTGGATTTGCACTTTATACTGATGCAGTAGTTGCAAAAAAATTAAAGGATTTAGATGAAGGCTGATTTAGTTGTTGGATTACAATGGGGAGATGAAGGAAAAGGAAAGATAGTTGACCATTTAGCCCAGAGGGCAGATGTTGTTTGTAGGTTTGGTGGGGGGCATAATGCAGGCCATACGATTGTTGTTGATGGTAAAAAGTATGCTCTTCATTTAGTTCCATCTGGAATTTTAAATAAGAAAGCTATCAATATTGTTGGAAATGGGGTTGTTTTATCTCCAAAAGATTTTATTAAAGAGCTTGAGCAGTTTGAGGATATTAAAGGAAGGTTATATATTTCAGATAAAGCGCATCTTCTTTTGCCTTATCATGCTCAAATTGATAAAGCTAAAGAGAAGCTAAAAGGGGACAAGGCAATTGGAACTACAGGAAAAGGGATTGGGCCAGCTTATGGAGATAAGATTACAAGAGTTGGCCATAGAGTTGGAGAGCTTTTAAATCCAAAAAAACTTACTAATGATATAATGGAGTATTTTAGAATCTATAAGCCAATATTTGAAGCGCTACAAATTGAGCTTCCAAATAAAGATGAGCTCTTAGATGAGCTAACATCTTATAAAGAGGCTCTAAAAGATTTAATTACTGATACTACCTTAATGGTTTGGGAAGCGCTTGATAATAGTAAAAATATCTTAATTGAGGGTGCGCAAGGAACAATGCTTGATATTGACCATGGAACCTATCCATATGTTACAAGCTCAACAACAATTAGTGCAGGAGCTTGCAGTGGTTTAGGGATTTCTCCTAAAAATATAGGAAAAACTATTGGAATTGCAAAGGCTTACTGCACAAGAGTTGGAAATGGGCCATTTCCAAGCGAGGATTTAGGAGAAGCAGGAGAGTATTTGCGCCAAAAGGGGCATGAGTTTGGAACAACAACAGGGCGTCCAAGAAGATGTGGTTGGTTTGATGCGGTTGCAACGCGCCATGCAGTAAGACTTAATGGGGTTGATGAGATTGCTTTAATGAAGCTTGATGTTCTTGATGGGCTTGATGAAATAAAGGTTTGTGTTGGGTATGAGTTTGAGGGCAAAAAGATTAATTATGTGCCATATACTTTAGAGAATGTCAAGCCAATTTATAAGAGCTTTAAGGGATGGAGCAAAAGTAAAGGTATAAGAGAGTTTGAGAAGCTGCCTCTTGAGGCAAAAGATTATATTTTAGCATTAGAAGAGCTAAGCGGGGCTAAAATTGGTATAATATCAACCTCACCAGATAGAGAAGATACAATTATAAGATAAGGGGTGTTTATGAGATTAAAGCCAAATCAGAGCCGATTGGTAGCAGGAAAGATTGTAAAAGATTTAATTAATGCTCCTTTTATAAAGCTATTAAAAGATAAAGAAAGCGTTATGGATGCAGTTGAGAAGATTATAAAAGAGCATCTTGAACAAGAGAGAGCCCTTGATAATAAGGTAAAAGAGATTATTGAAGAGCATTATGAAGATATTGAGATGCAACAAGCAGATGAGAGGCAGCTATTTTTTATGATAAAAAAGCGCCTTGCCCCGGAATTTGGAATTATTATGAATTATGATGATAGATATAGTGATTTATCTCATAAGATTTTAGATGAGCTATATGAGGAGTATCTAATTGATTATGAGGTTAATGATAATCAGGTTAAAAATGTGATATTTAAGGCCTTTAAAGATTATATAAGCTCATATGATGAGATTGATGATATTGTATATGAGAAGATTAAAAATATGAAAAAAGATTTAGTGCCTGGAAGTTTGGAGTATGAGATTTTATATGAGAGACTTTTTAAAGAAGAGCTAATTAGAAGAGGATTTATTTAGGAGAGATAATGCAAAAGGTTTGGCTATATTTTGAAAATGGGCTATTTTTAGAGGCTTTTAGCTTTGGAAGCAGTGGAACGGCAGTTGGAGAGGTTGTTTTTAATACTTCACTAACTGGCTATCAAGAGATAATCACAGACCCAAGTTATGCAGGGCAGTTTATTACCTTTACAATGCCAGAGATTGGAAATGTTGGGATAAATGAGGATGATTTTGAAAGTAGGGGGGCTTTTTGTAAAGGTGTTATTGTTAGAAACTATCAAGATAGATACTCAAACTTTAGAGCCAAAGACTCTTTAGCAAATCTTTTAAAAAGGTATAATATTTTAGGAATTAGCAATATCGATACAAGATTTATTACCAAGATGCTAAGAGATGAGGGGGCTATGGAGATGGTAGCCTCAACTGAAATTAGCTCTAAAGAGGAGCTTAAAAAGATTTTAGAAAACTCCCCAAAAATTAGTGAGATAAACTATATTAAAGAGGTAACTACCTCAAAGCCTTATATCCACAAAACTGGAAAGTATGATGCAAAAGAGTTTAGGTATACAACGCCACCTACAAATAAAAAAATAGTTGCTTATGATTTTGGAATTAAAAGAAATATCTTAAATGAGCTTGTAACTGCAGGATTGGAAGTTGAGGTTGTTCCTGCAAATACTCTTGCCAGTGAGGTAATTGAAAAGTTTAATAATAAAGAGATTGGTGGAGTATTTTTATCAAATGGGCCAGGAGACCCTTTGGTATTAAAAGAGCAAAAAGCAATTATTAAAGAGCTAATAGATTCAAATATTCCAATTTTTGCAATATGTCTTGGGCATCAGATGTTATCAATTGCTCATGGGCATAATACTTATAAACTCAAATTTGGCCACCATGGAGGGAATCATCCTGTAAAAAATAAAGAGGGGAAAGTTGAAATAACTGCGCAAAATCATAACTATAATGTACCAGATTCAATTACAAATGTAGCTGAGGTTACTCATAAAAATCTGTTTGATAATACAATTGAGGGGCTAAAATATAAAGATAAAGATATAATTTCAGTTCAACACCATCCAGAAGCAAGCCCTGGGCCTCATGAGAGTAGCTATATATTTAAAGAGTTTGCAGATATGGTAAAGGATTGCAGATGAAATTAGCGCTTATTTTTGGAGCAAGCAGTTATGAGCATGAGATTAGTATTGTTAGTGCAATTACAATTTTGAATAAGTTAAAAAATAGTTTTGAGATAGTTCCAATTTTTATTGATGCAAATAGAGATTTTTATTTAATTGATGTGCAAGATATGAAATCAAAATTTTTTGCCTCAAAAGAGTATTTAAAAAAGGCAAAAAAGCTTGAGTTAACTCGCTCAGCTTTTGAGGCTAAAAGCCTTTTTGGCTCAAAAAGAGTTGAGTTTGATGTGGCAATTAATCTAGTGCATGGAAGAGATGGAGAGGATGGAAAGCTTGCTGCAATTTTTGAGTTTTTTGATATTAACTTTATTGGGCCAAGAGTTGAGGGGAGTGTAATTAGCTATAATAAACTATTTACTAAGATGTTTGCAAAAGAGCTTGGGATTAATGTTATTGATTATGTGGTATTAAAAGAAGATGGCAAAAAAGAGATACCATTTGATTTTCCAATAATTATTAAGCCGCTTCGGCTTGGAAGCTCAATTGGAGTTAGTGTTGTAAAAGAGAAAAGTGAGCTTGATTATGCACTTGATGTTGCTTTTGAGTTTGATAGTGAGGTGTTAGTTGAGCCATTTATTAAAGATATTAAAGAGTATAATTTAGCAGGAGCCAAAGGAAGCAAGTGGCATATCTCTATTGTTGAGGAGCCAAAAAAGGAGGAGTTTTTAGATTTTGATAAGAAATATCTTGATTTTAGCAGAGATGAGAGAGTAAATGAGGCTAATATTAGTGAAGAGTTAAAAAAAGAGCTTGAAGCAGTTTTTAAAAAAATTTATGAGCCACTCTTTAGAGGTGCAATTATAAGATGTGATTTTTTTGTGAAAGATAACTCTATCTATTTAAATGAGATAAACCCAATTCCTGGTTCAATGGCAAATTATCTATTTAGTGACTTTGAAGAGGTAGTAAAAGATGTTGCTACAAATTTACACAAAGAAAAAGATAT
>JAADEQ010000070.1 GCA_013153345.1 Campylobacterota bacterium
TTTCGAAGAGTTTAAAGAAGATGAAAAGACAATTAGTGCTACTATCCGTGAAATTGAGGTAATTGGGGAAGCTGCTAAACAGATTCCAAAAGAGATTAGAGAAAAATTTAATGACCTTCCTTGGTCACTTATGGCAAAAATGAGGGATAAGCTAATTCATTGGTATTTTGAAATTGATGAAGAGATAGTATGGAAAGTAGCAGTAGAAAAATTACCTCCTATAAAAACTAAAATAGATGAGATTATTAAAGAATTAAAATCTTCTTGAGTTTTTATCATAAGAAAAAAATATAAGAGGAGCTAAAATGGAAGCAATTGAGTATTACACTTATGAAGATTATAAAATGTGGGAAGGAGATTGGGAGTTAATTGATGGTTTTCCTTTAGCAATGGCACCATCTCCTTCAAAGAACCACCAGTTAGTAGCCTCTGCTATTATTGCTAATATCTATTATCAATTGGAAAAAAGTAATTGCAATAGATGTGAAGTGATAGGAGAGATTGATTATAAAGTTTGTGAGGATACTATTTTAAAACCTGATGTGGTATTAAGTTGCAATGATGAGGGAGAAGATTATTTAACAAAAGCTCCAGAGGTAGTATTTGAAGTTATCTCTAAATCAACTGCTAAAAGAGATGAGAAGTTTAAATTTAAAATATATGAAAGAGAAAAAGTAAAATATTATGTGCTTTTATATCCTAATGACCTAAAAGCAAAAATATATAAATTAGCTAATAATACTTATATTAAAGAGGGAGATTTTTCAAATGAAAAATATTTCTTTAAAGATATATCTTGCCCCTTTACTTTAGACTTTAAAGAGATATTTAAAAGAGTAAAAAGATAGTTAATATCAATTTTAACTCCTTCAAAAACTCTTTTTTTAAATAAACTAACAAAACTTTAGATAAAATATCACCTAAACATATGCTATTTGAGTATATAGGAGATAAAAAAATGAGATATCTTTTTATAATTTTACTTTTTATAGGAGAATTAATGGGAAGTTTGTTGCCAAAACATTATATTAAAGAGCTTGATAATGGGCTTAAAGTTTGTGTAATTCCGCTTCATAACAACTCAAATGTAATTACGACTAATATATTTTATAGAGTTGGAAGTGGTAGTGAGATGATGGGAAAGAGTGGGCTTGCTCATATGTTAGAGCATATGAACTTTAAATCTACAAAAAACCTTAAAGCTGGGGAGTTTGATAAGATTGTAAAGGAGTTTGGAGGAGTAAATAATGCCTCAACCTCATTTGACCATACTCAATATTTTATTAAAAGTAGCTCCCAAAATTTAGAAAAATCCTTAGAGCTATTTGCTGAGCTTATGGCAAATTTAGAGCTAAAAGATGAGGAGTTTCAACCAGAAAGAAAGGTTGTTTTAGAAGAGAGGCTCTGGAGGACTGATAATAATCCTGTTGGATATCTATATTTTAGGCTATTTAATGAGCATTTTGTATCTCATAGCTATCATTGGACTCCAATTGGATTTTTAGAGGATATTAAAAAGTGGCAAATTGGGGATTTAAAGCAGTTTCACAAAAAATTTTATCGCCCAGATAATGCAATCTTAGTAGTTGCTGGAGATATTAATGAAAGCAGAGTCTTTGAGGCGGCTCAAAAATATTTTGGCAATATTAAAAATCCTCCTCTTGATAAAAACTGCTCAATATTTAACACCTTTACTCCAAGTGAGCCTCCAAGAGATAGCGCAAAAAGAGTAACACTTCAAAAAGATAATAATAGTGTTGATATGGTAGCAATTGCATATGATATACCAAACTTTAAAGATAAAGACCAAGTTGGGCTCTCTGTTATTAGCGAGATTTTAAGCAATGGTAAAAGTAGCAGGCTATATAAAAGACTTGTTGAAGAGGAGCAGATTGCTACAATGGTTTATGGTTATAATATGGAGCTAAAAGATAAAGGAGTATTTATATTTTTGGCAATGGCAAATCCAAACTCCAATGCACAAGAGCTTGAGAAATCAATTTTAGAAGAGATTAAAAAGATTAAAGAGGGAAAAGTATCTCAAGATGAGCTTGAAAAGGTTAAGCTAAATACAAAATTTAGCTTTATAAAAGAGCTTGAGAACTCTTCAGATATTGCATCTTTATTTGGAAGCTATCTTGCTAAAGGTGATTTAGAGCCTTTACTTAAATATGAAGATAATTTAGATAAAATTACACTAAAAGATATTCAAGATATTGCAAAAAAATATTTTGATAATCAAAAATCAACCACTATTATCTTTAAGGGAGTAAAAAAATGAGTCTAATTACTGGTGCTACAACTGCGCTTATAACACCATTTAAAAATGGAAAAATTGATGAAGCAACATATGCAAAACTAATTAAAAGACAAATTGATAATGGAATTGATGCAGTCTGTCCTGTTGGAACCACCGGAGAGAGTGCAACATTAACGCATGATGAGCATAAAAGATGTATTGAGATTGCTGTTGAGGTGTGTAAGGAGACTAATACAAAAGTGCTTGCTGGGGCTGGAAGCAACGCAACTCATGAATCAATTGATATTGCAAAACATGCCCAAGAGTGTGGAGCTGATGCAATTTTTAGCGTATCGCCATACTATAATAAGCCAAGCCAAGAGGGGTTATATCAACACTATAAAGCAATTGCAAATGCTGTTGAGATTCCTGTAATGTTATATAATGTGCCAGGAAGAACAGGCGTTGATATTTTGCCAGATACGGTAAAGAGACTTTTTGAAGATGTTGATAATATTTTTGGAATAAAAGAGGCAACAGGCTCGCTTGAGAGAGTTATTGAGCTTAGAGTAAAAGCGCCAGGGCTTTATATCTTTAGCGGGGATGATGCAATAGATTTTCCACTTCTTGCAAGTGGAGGAAAGGGAATTACAAGTGTTACTGCAAATTTGCTTCCAGATATAAAATCAAAACTTGTTCATAAAGCTTTAAATGGGGAGTTTGAAGAGGCAAGAGCACTAAATGAGGAGCTTTTTGAGGTTAATAAGGTTTTATTTTGTGAGAGCAATCCAATTCCAATAAAAGCTGCAATGTATATTGCTGGACTTATTGATAACTTAGAGTATAGATTGCCGCTTGTAGCACCAAGTAAGCAGAATTTGAAAAAAATTGAAGAGACTTTAAAAAAATATAAAATTGTAGGGGCGTAAGATGGAAAATCAAGCAAAAACATTAGTAATTACAGGAGCAACACGAGGAATTGGAAAAGCTACTGCAGAAAAATTTGCAAAAAATGGAGTAAATGTTGCATTTACCTATAACTCAAATGAGGAGCTTGCAAAAGAGTTTGCAAAAGAGCTTGAAGAGAAATATAATATAAAAGCAAGAGCTTATAAGTTGGATATTTTAGATACTGACCAATTTAAACCTCTATTTGAGCAGATTGATAAAGATTTTGATAGAGTCGATTTTTTTGTTAGCAATGCAATGATTTATGGAAGAAGCGTTGTTGGCGGATATGGAAAGTTTATGAAACTTCGCCCAAAAAAGGGGCTTTTAAATATCTATATTGCAACGGTTGGAGCATTTGTTGCCGGGGCTCAAGAGGCTGCAAAGAGAATGAAAGAGATTGGCGGAGGAAGCATTGTTACAATAAGCTCAACAGGAAATAGAATCTATATTGAAAACTATGCTGGCCATGGGACCAATAAGGCTGCAGTTGAGGCGATGATGAGATATGCTGCAGTTGAGCTTGGAGAGTGGAATATTAGAGTTAATGCAGTTAGTGGAGGGCCAATTGAGACTGATGCGCTAAAGGCTTTTACAAACTATGAAGAGGTTAAGGCTGAGACTATTAAAAGAAGTGCACTAAATAGAATGGGAACACCAGAGGATATTGCAGGAGCAGTATACTTTTTATGCAGTGATGATGCAAGCTGGATTACAGGCCATACTTTAATTGTTGATGGTGGGACAACGTTTAGATAATGAGAAAAGAGGCTTTTAATATTCCAAATATTTTAGCCTTTATTAGGCTCTTACTTGCTCCTTTGCTATTTTTACTATTAGTAAATAGAGATTTACCTATTTTTGAGGGGATTCATGAATCGTGGCTTGATTTTTTTGCCGCTTTTATATTTGTATTAGCAAGTGTTACAGACTTTTTTGATGGCTATATTGCAAGAGAGTTTGACCAAATAACAACCCTTGGCTCAATCTTAGACCCCCTTGCAGATAAGATGTTAACTCTTGCTGCATTTTTGGGGCTTATGATGCTAAATCGTGCAAGCCCTTGGGCAATATATCTAATTTTAACAAGAGAGCTATTTATTACAGGGCTTCGAGTAAACGCAGTTGCAAGCGGGATTGATATAAGTGCAAGCTGGATGGGAAAGGTTAAGACTGTTTCTCAAATGATTGCAATTGGCTTTTTATTAATGAATTGGCCATTTGGTGAGATACTGCTTTGGATTGCAGTATTTTTTACACTCTATTCTGGATATGAGTATATAAAAGAGTTTGTTGATTTTAATAAGATAAATTAATTCTAGTGCAACAAATATATTTTTGCTTATAATTTTTTGCTATAATTAGAGTTGGTTAATTATTTTCTAAAGGAGAGAAATGAGGCTTTTTTTTATATTAATCTTTTTGGCTTCTACCTTTGCAGCAGCCCAGGATACTTTTAAAAGATACAAATTTAAATCAGGAATGATATATTATGATGTTAAAGTCTCAAGCTTTGATAATAACTTAAACTCCCAAGTTAGAGGTATTGCAAGATTAATCTTTGATAAGTGGGGATTATTGGAGCTAAAAGAAGAGGATGTAGCAGAGATTCAAGCTGGAGACTTCAATGATACTAGAAGTAGACACACAATGAGTAAAATTGAGTATGGGACAGTTTATAATGTAGATTTTGACCAAAAAGTTATATATAAAGCAAGAGATAGAGATTTAGATTTAGCTATTATGCAAAAGCTTGATATTTCAGATGAAGCTGAAAAGTCTCTAAAAGAGATGGGAGCTAAAAAGGTTGGAAAAGAGAAAATTGCTGGATATGAGTGTGATTTATGGGAATATAAAGACCAGCAAATCTGTTTATATGGGGGTATTCCTCTAAAAATTGTAGTCCAAAATGCTGGATTTTATAGTGAAAAAAAGGCTGTTCAAGTAATTTTAGATAAACCAATTCCTCCAAAAGAGTTTGAGCTTCCTAACTTTAAGATTATTGAAGATGAAGAGTATAGCTCAAACCGCTCTTCTTTAGTTAGAACCAAAGATTATATCGACTCTATTAAAGAGCTAAAAGCTGAAATGAAAAAAAGAGGTATCAATTTAGAGGATAAAAACTTAACAATAACTCCAGAACTTGAAAAAGATATTATCAATATTTTAGGAAAAAGATATCTTAAAAAACAAAAAAAGTATCTTCCAAAGCTACTTGAAGAGTTAAAAAAGGCCAAAGAGTGTATTAAAAAAGCAAAAAATGAGCAAGAGGCAAATGAGTGTATAAAACCAGTTAGAGAGATTAATGATATTTTAGGGGACAAGACTCAAAAATATGACTTTAAAAATCTAAATGAAGAGAAGAAAAAAAGAGCAATTGAGCAGATTGATAATGAGATTAAACATACTCAAGTAACTGCAAATTGTGTTGCAAAATATGATAAAACCACTGATGTAATTATCTGCACCGAAGGGACTCTAAATCCAGAATAAATCTTAAGAGCCTCTAGAGGGCTCTAGTTTCATACTCTATCTTATCTTCAACTCCTGCCTCTTTAAAACCTTTTAATCTTAGTCTGCAACTATCACAAACTCCACACGCCTTCTCACTATTTTTATAGCAGCTCCAAGTATGCTCCAATTTAACTCCTAACTCTAAAGCCTTTTTTACAATATCTTTTTTACTCATATGAATAAGAGGAGCCTCAATTTTAACCTCTATATCATCTTTTAGACCCAAATTGATACTCTTTTGCATCGAATTAATAAACTCTTCTCTACAATCTGGATAGCCACTACTATCCTCTTCAACCACTCCAATATATATTGCATCAGCATAATATTTTTGAGCAACAGCAGCTGCAATAGATAAAAATATTCCATTTCTAAAGGGAACATATGTAATTGGAACTCCTGGCTTAATACCCTCAGTTGGAACCTCTAAATTTTCATCTATTAAAGCAGTGGCTCCTATATCTTTAAAAAAATCTAAATCTATAATAAGTTTCTCTTTAGCATCTAAATCCTTAGCAATTAACTCAAAAGCCTCAAGCTCTTTTTGTTGAGTTTTTTGAGAGTAGTTAAAGTGAAGAGCTATTATCTCATACCCCTTTTTTTTAGCAATCGCAGCTGCAACAGCACTATCCATCCCTCCAGAAACTATACAAACTGCTTTTTTACTCATTTCATCCCTTTATTTTTTTATATATTTTACATAATTTTAGGTAAAATAACTCTATGATTTTACTAGACAACCAAACCAATAGCGAAATTGACATTAAATTGTTAGAAGAGATTGCAAATTACCTTAAAATCGATAAAGATATAGAGCTTTTAATTGTGGATAATGAGACTATAAAAGAGCTAAATAGAGAATATCGCCAAATAGATAAGCCAACTGATGTGCTAAGCTTTCCTCTAAATAGTATAGAGCATCTACCTTTAGGCTCAATTGTAATCTCTAGCGATAAAGCAAAAAGTGTGGCAAAAATGCTAAATCACTCTATAAGTGATGAAATCTCCCTACTTTTTATACATGGTCTTTTACATCTCTTAGGTTATGACCATGAAAAAGATAATGGAGAGATGAGAGAACTAGAGACCAAAATTATAGAAAAATTTAATCTCCCTTCAAGCTTAATTGTAAGAAATATAAAGGAATAACATTGTTAGATTATATTATCTTTTTTATATCTCTTGCAACTTTAATATATGGAGCAGATTTAATCATCAACCAAAGTGGAAAAATAGCCTTAAAATTTGGCATCTCAGAATATATAATTGGAGCCACTTTAATTGCTTTAGGAACCTCTTTGCCAGAGATGGCAGCCTCTATTAGCGCAAGCTTGAATAATAAAGCAGAATTAGCAGTCTCAAATATAATTGGAAGCAATATATTTAATATCACATTAGTATTAGCTTTAGTTTTAGTAATTGCTAAAAGAGTAAATCCAAAAAGAGACTTCTTTGCTAAAGATAGCTCATGGGCCCTATTTCCAGTCTTAATCTTAGTAGCAATATCTTTGAATAATAGCGGAATAAGCAGATTTACTGGCTTTGCAATGGTCTCTTTAATGGGAGCTTATATCCTATTTTTAATAAGTAGCAATAGCGAAGCTCTACTAATTGAAGAGGAAAAAGAGGGACTAGAGAAATTTAGCTGGATAAAGACTCTATTTTTATTAGTAACTGGATTCTTATTAGTAGTTTATGGAGCTGACTACACCGTTGAGAGCGCCTCTAATATTGCTAAAAAATTAGGGGTTAGCGAGTGGTTTGTTGGAGTTATTTTAGTAGCAATTGGAACCTCAATGCCAGAGCTAGTTGTCTCAATTGTAGCTGCTTTAAAAAATAGAGCCGATATGGCAATTGGAAATATAATAGGTTCTAATATGGCAAATATATCTATTGCACTAGGCTTAGCTGCTATTGCAAACCCTATAAATATTAACTTCCATAACTACACTTTTGATATTGCTGTAATGGTAATTGCCACCTTTATGCTAGTATTTATAACTGCTAATAAGATGTATACAAAACCAGCTGGTATCTCTTTATTAATACTTCTATCTATCTTTTTTGAACATACTTTGAAGAGTTTT
>JAADEQ010000131.1 GCA_013153345.1 Campylobacterota bacterium
GAGGTTAAAGCAATTAAAAGAATTGGAATTAGAAAATTAGCTTATGAGATTGATAAGAATCCAAGAGGATATTATGTGGTATTTTATCACTACTCTCCGGCTTCTATTATTATAGAGCTTGAGAGAAAGCTAAGATATAATGAGAATGTTTTAAGATTCTTAACTATTAAATATGAGACCAAAAAAGAGATTTCTAAATTTAATGAATTTGTTGCTCAAATTACTGGAAAAGTAGAAGAGAAAGCAGAAGAAAAAGAAGAGAGCAAAGAGGAATCAAAAGAGGAGGATACTTCTAAAGAGACTCAAGTAGCTTCAGAGGAAAATAAAGAAGAGGTTGCTCAAGAAGAGGGTAAAGAGTAAAGGATTTTAGATGTTTAATAAGGTAATATTGGTTGGCAATTTAACTAGAGATATTGAGCTTAGATATAGCAGTAGCGGGGTGGCTATTGCAAAGGTTGGAATTGCTACAAATAGAAGGTTTAAGAGTGCGACTGGAGAGATGAAAGATGAGACAATGTTTATTGACCTAACATTTTTTGGGCGCACTGCTGAAATTGCTAACCAATACCTACGAAAAGGGAGTAAAGTATTAGTTGAGGGGAGATTGATTTTAGAGCAGTGGGTTGGAGCTGATGGCACAAAAAGAAGTCGCCACTCAGTAACGGTTGAGAATATGCAGATGCTTGATTCAAAATCTGATTCTATGCAGCAGCAATCATCATATGATATGTCAGCTGCAAATAGTTACTCTCAACCTCAACAACCTACAGCTGCTCCTCAAACTCCTCCCTCTCAACCTAGTAGCTTGCAACAGAGTGAGCCAAAGATTCCAGAGATAGATATTGATGAAGATGATATACCATTTTAATTAGGAGAAAAAAGTATGGCAGAAAAGAGAAAGTTTAAAAAGAGATATTGCAGATATTGTCAACAAAAGGTTGATTTTATTGACTATAAAGATTTAAATCTTTTAAAGTATAGTCTTAGTGAGAGATATAAGATTATGCCAAGAAGATTAACAGGAAACTGCAAAAAGCATCAAGATATGGTATCAGCTGCAATAAAAAGAGCAAGACAGGCAGCATTTATTCCATATATTGTAGATAGAAAAAGAGTTATTGAGAATCCTTTTGAATTAATAAAATAGCAAGAGCGTTTGCTCTTTGCTTAGCCTCTCTTTCTTATTCTTTTCTTAAATAAGTCTTAAACTAAAAATCTATTCTTTTTTTAATAAAAAAATTTAAAATATTCTATATATGGAAAGTAGCCTAGTAGTTTAGAGAAAATTTTTCCTTTAACATATTTTAGCCATAAAAAATTAACATTCAGTTCACATTTAAATAATATAATTTCTCCATTAATAAAATTTTTAAAGGAGAAAGAATGGGTATAAAGATGAGTGTTGCGCTATCTTTACTTGTAGCTACTAATATGGTATTTGCAAATAGTTTGATAGATGAAGCAAAAAAGGCTGGTCTAAAGCCGATTCCAAAAGATAAAGAGGAGCTAAATAAGTTAATTGATAATCCAAAAAATAAGTTAACTCCTGAAAAGATTGAGCTTGGAAAGAAGTTATACTTTGAGCCAAGATTATCAAAGAGTGCTTTAATTAGTTGTAATACATGTCACAACTTAGCAACTGGTGGAGATGATAATGTTCCAGTAGCTACAGGTCATAAGTGGAGACAAAACCCTCATCATCTAAACTCTCCAACTGTTTTTAATGCAGTATTTAATGAGAAGCAGTTTTGGGATGGAAGAAGTCCAGATTTAGAAGACCAAGCAACAGGACCAATTCAAGCAGATGTTGAGATGGCAATGCATAAAGATATGGCAGTAAAGGTAGTTGAGTCAATTCCAGAGTATAAAGAGGCATTTAATAAAGTATTCCCAAATGAGAAGATAACTATTGAGACAATTGGAAAGGCAATTGGAGCATTTGAAAGAACCCTAGTAACTCCATCTAGATATGATGATTTCTTAAATGGAGATGAGAATGCTCTAACAAAAGAGGAGCAAGAGGGATTAAAGACCTTTATTAGTGTAGGGTGTGCAAGTTGTCACAGCGGTGTTGGACTTGGTGGAGGAATGCAGCCATTTCCTGCAGTAAAACCTTATAAATATGCAAATATAGGGGATTTTAAAGGTGATAAGAATGGAATGGTAAAAACTCCAACTCTAAGAAATATTGCTGAGACAGCACCATATTTTCATAATGGAGCGGTTTGGGATTTAAAAGAGGCAATTAAGATTATGGGAGAGACTCAGCTTGGTAAAGAGCTAAGTGATAAAGAGGTTGCATCAATTGAGACATTCTTAAAAGCTCTAACTGGTAAAAAACCAAAAGTTGAGTATCCAATTCTTCCAAACTCAACTAAAGATACTCCAAAACCTGACTTAGATTAAAAGAGGATTTCTCCTCTTTTGCCCTCCTATTTATAGCTTTAGGAGTTAAATCTCTCTTTTTAACTCCTCTATATCCCTAAATTTTCCAAAGCAGCCTCTATTTGTGCAAAGCTCAATCTCAAAAGAGTTAGTTACTTTTAAAAGAGTATATGGATATTTAAAGTTATATCCAATAAGCTCTTTTAAAATCTCTTTATTTGCTTTGATTATATTATCATCTTTAATATATCTAATAGTAGCATCAGTTAGGGTTGGGCGAGAGATTGGTTGGCGCATAATATTATATGAGTTAACCTCAATTGTAAAAAAGGCAAACTTTTCATAAATACTCTCAACTAGTGAGCGAAGAGTTAAGAGATTATGAGTCATAATTGCAACAGCTGAGGGGATTGAGGCATCAGTATCAGCCTCAAAACTATTAAACTCATCTCCACCAATACTCCAAAAGCCACCTTTATAAAATCTCTTAATTGCCTCATTTGCTAAATTGGTAGCCTTTATTAGATATATCTCATCCAAAGTTGCTTCATATGCGCTAATTAATGCATTTATAAACCAAGCATAATCTTCAAAAAACCCTTCAATTTTAGCTGGCTTATCAATTAGAGCTGAGTGAAAGAGGGTATTTCCTTTTAGCATCTTATTCTCAAGCGCTTCTAAAGAGCTTTTTGCAATCTCTAAAAATCTCTTTTCAATTTTGCTTGCATTAAATAGAGCAATAATTACCATTGAGTTCCAAGATGTAATTATCTTTTTATCAATAAAAGGATAGTCGCGGCTGTTTCGAATCTCTTTTAAAACATTAAGAGCCTCTTTTATCTTTGGCTCATTTAGTTTATTAATATCCTTTACTCTTGCAATTGAATAGCCTTCAAAATTGCCATCTCTTTTTATATTAAGCTCTTTTAAAAGCTCTAAATTGATACTTTTTTGGATAAACTTCTCTTTAACCTCATCAAACTTATATATAAAATATCTTCCTTCTCCATCTTTGCTATCAGCATCACTTGCACTAAAAAATAGACCTTTTTTGCTCATTCTTTTAATCATAAAATCAAGTGTTTTAAAGGCTATATCTTTATAAATCTCTTGATTAAATGCTTGATAGGCTTTAAGAAGAGTAATAGCAATTAATCCATTATCATAGGTCATCTTCTCAAAGTGAGGAATAAGCCACTTCTCTTCAGTGCTATATCTGCAAAATCCCCCCTCAACAATATCATGCAACCCACCTTTTAGCATATTATTTAGGGAGTTTATAACAATTTCTTTTAGCTCATTATCATTAGTTAGCTTATATAAATTTATAGCAAGATTTAGAGTATAGGTGTGAGGAAATTTTGGAGCGCCTCCAAAGCCCCCAAATTTTTTATCATAAACTTGTTTTATCTGATTTGAAGCAATCTTAATTAGATTTTCATTAATTTTAGTAGCCTCAATCTTGCTCTTTGGCTTTAGCGCCTCAATAACTTCAATTCCATTTTTTATTAGTTTTTCTTTTTCATTTTTATATTTTAAAACCAAAATATCAAGCAGCTCCTCAAATCCAATTAGACCATAGCGAGGTGTTGGGGGAAGATAGGTTGCGCTATATATTGGAATTTTATCAGCTGTAATAAATACTGAAAGTGGCCAGCCGCCTGGTTTATTATTCATCTTCATAAAAATCTCTTGAAAATATCTATCAATATCTGGGCGCTCCTCTTTATCAACCTTTATTGCAATAAAATTTTCATTTAGTTTTTTGGCAATCTCTTTATTTTGAAAGCTCTCTTTTTGCATAACATGACACCAATGGCAGCTGCTATAACCAATGCTAACAAATATTAACTTATCCTCTTTTTTTGCTCTCTCAAACGCCTCTTTGCCCCAAGGATACCAATTTACTAAGTCATTTTGGTGCTGTTTTAGGTATGGGGAGTCCTCATTTTGAAGTAAATTTGCCATTCTTTTCTCCTTTTTTACACAAATAATAATTGTAAATTTGCTATACTTATCGCTAAATTATTACCTTAGGTTATACTTGCAAAACCTTAAAATATGGAGCGATTATGAGAAAAGTTTTAGTGATATTTGGTTTATTATTGGCATTTTTATATGGAGGATTTGGAGATTTTGCATCAAAATCAAAATTTTTAACTCCTCAAGAGGCCTTTAAGGTTGAGGCGACAACATCTCAAAAGGGAGTTGAGGTTAATATTAAACTTGGAGATAAGATTCATATCTATAAAGATGAGCTAAAATTTAAGCTCTTAGAGCCTCAAAAAAAAGAGATAACCATCCCTTTACCACCAGCTAAAGTTTATGGAGATAAAGAGGGGTATGAAGGGGAGCTTAATTTAACAATTCCATATAGTAAGATTGGAGATTTTGAGAAGTTTAAGTTTGAAGTTGATTTAACCGGCTGCTCAGATGATGGGATTTGCTACTCTCCTCAAAAATATACTTTTGATTTGGAAAAAAGAGGTGAGGCAAAGAAAGAGGAGAAAAAGGAGGGATTTGGAGGGTTTAATTTAAAATCTTCATCAAAATTTCTCTCTCCAGCTGAAGCCTTTAAAGTCAATGCAACTCCCAAAGAGGAGGGCGTTGAGGTAAAGATTGAGTTGGGTAAAAATATCCATATCTATAAAGAGAATCTAAAATTTAAAGTTATAAAGCCATTTAAAAAAGAGATTAAAATAGAGCTTCCAAAAGGAAAAATTTATGGCGATAAAGAAGGGTATGAAGGGAGTTTAAGCTTTTTTATTCCATACTCAAAAATTGGTGCTAATAAATTTACTTTGCAAGTTGAGCTTCTTGGATGCTCAGATGATGGAATCTGTTATGCTCCTCAAAAATATAGCTTTGATATAGAGGCAAAAAAGAGTGTAACAAAGAGCAAAACTGCTACAGCCTCAATTGATGGAACAAATAACAGCACTTCAAAAGAAGAGATGGGATTTTTTGAAAAAATCTCAAAACTAGCTCAAAGTGGAAATAGCAAAGAGATAGTTGAGGCGCTAAAGAGTGAGGGGATTGTTTTTATTTTGCTTCTATTTTTTATTGTTGGATTGCTTTTGGCTCTAACTCCTTGCATCTTGCCAATGATTCCAATTTTAAGCTCAATCTTAATTCAGCAAGCAGGAAAGAGCAAAGAGGGGCTTAGTAGAAAAGACTCTTTTATTCTATCTTTAATATATGTTGTCTCAATGGCGCTTGCATATGCAATAATTGGGGTTGTGGCTGGGCTTTTAAATTTTGATTTGCAAGCTCACGCAAACAATCCGTTTGTAATTATTCCAATTGCTCTAATTTTTGTAGCTCTAGCTCTATCTCTTTTTGGGTATTTTGAGCTTGCACTTCCAGCTTCTCTTCAATCAAAGCTAAATAATATTAGCAATAAAGCTCAAGGGAAAGGGTATTTTGGAACAGCAGTTATGGGAGCAATCTCAGCTTTGGTTGTTGGAGCTTGTACTGCACCTGTAATTAGTGGAGCAATTATCTTTATCTCCCTAACAGGAGATGCACTTCTTGGAGGTTTGGCTCTTTTTGTAATGGGAATTGGAGCTGGAGTTCCACTTTTATTAGTTGGGCTTGGAGCAAATAAGCTTGTGCCAAAACCGGGAGGCTGGATGGAGAATGTCTCAAGAGTTTTTGGCGTATTGATGCTTTTAATGGCTTTATATATTGCAAGAGGGGTTATTAGTGATTCTTTATTTATGTTTTTATTCTCAACAACTCTAATTGGAACAGCTCTATATTTTGGAGTATTTGATAATGCAAAAGTTAGCGGCTTTAAATTAATCTTAAAGATATTAAACTTTTTAGTATTTTTATATGGAGTTATAATTTTTATTGGAATGGTTGGAGGGGCAAAATCTATTTTAAATCCTCTAAAGCCATTTACCTCAAAAGCAGTCGCTATAGCTTCTCCTATTCAAGAGACAAATCACGCTCCAAAAAGATATACTTTGCAGCAGCTTTTAGATGAGATAAAAAATGCAAAAAAACCGGTTGTTGTGGATATTGGAAAAGAGAACTGCGCAGCCTGCACGGAGCTAAATGAGATAACTTTTCCTGACCCAAGAGTAAAAGAGGAGCTAAAGAGATTTAAGTTTATCAAGCTTGATATTACCGATTATACAAAAGATGACCAAGAGATTATGAAACATTTCAAAATTTTTGGCGCTCCAAATATCTTGATTTTTAATAGCAAGGGTGAGCCGCTTGAGGATAAGTTTATTCAAGGCTTTATTAAACCTCAAAAGTTTACAAATATTTTAAAAGAGGTAGAGTAGAGCCTCTTTTTACTCTTCTTTTATAAGTATTTTCTTCTATCTATTTTGATAAAATTTTGCTCCTTTTATAAAAAAAATTCATAAAGGATATAGATGAGTGAGAGTAATAATACAATAGATATTAATTCAGAGATTTTTCAAAAAGAGCTAGAGAAGACTTGGAAGTTTATTGAGAAGGTAAATAAGGAGTTTGGGTTTGTTCAAAATCCAGATAAAGAGATAAATGATGGTGTTGCAATGGGGCTTGCAAGAAATAAATTGATGTATGGCAAGAGATATTGTCCATGTTTTATTGTGCAAGGGAAAACAGAAGAGGAGAGAAAAAAGGCTGATAATAGAATCTGTCCTTGTAAGCCAGCTCTTGAAAAGGAGATTCCAAATGATGGGGTGTGTCATTGTGGATTGTTTTGTACGCCAGAGTATGCTCAAAAGAAGGCAAAAGAGAAAGAGGTTGAAGAGGTGGTTCATACTCACTCAAGGGGATTGAGCAAAGATGAGGCGCTGCTTCTTCTTCAAAAAGAGCAGCTTGATGGGGATGAGGTTGAGGCTTTGCTTGAGGCAAGAGAGCTTGGAATGGTTGATTTTAAATTAATTGATGTGAGAGAGCCAATGGAGTATGAGATGGCCCATATTAAAGGGACTGATGAGCTTCTTCCAACTTCGCAATTTTATAATTGGATAGATAAGCTAATTAAGATGCCAGAGCATATTATTTTATATTGCCATACAGGAAGCAGAAGCTATCAAGTTCAACATATTCTCAAAGCTCAAGGGAAAGAGAATGTAAGTAACTTTACTTATGGGATAATTACCTATCCTGGAGAGATTATAAGGGGAATTTGACCCCCTTTTTGATGTAAGAACAGATTTTTTAAGTTTCATTTAAGAAAAGCTAATTTTCACATCTTTTTGACATAAAAAAAACTTCTTACTTCAGCTTTTTTTAAGCTTTAAATTGGGGATATTCGAACTTTAAGCTTTCTTTAAGCTCTCAAACCCCCTATCTTTGGCATTCTCTTTTTTTAAAAGTTCTTATATCTTTGGTTTTATCTTTTTCTTTTTGT
>JAADEQ010000028.1 GCA_013153345.1 Campylobacterota bacterium
GGAAAATTAATTAGCTTCTCTTCTAAAACATTAATTGTTTGAATATCTAAATCATTTGTTGGCTCATCTAAAATTAGGCAATCAACTTTTTTGGTAAATAAAAGTGCTAAAGCTACTCTATTTTTCTCTCCTCCACTAAGTTGGCCAATCTTTTTTGTTAAAAACTCCTCTGGAAAAAGAAAGCTTTTTAAATATGCATAAACATGCATATTTCTTCCTTGCACATTTACAATATCCCCACCATTTGGGCAAAAGGTCTCAATTAGATTTTCATCATCTTTTAGGTTGCTTCTGTGTTGGTCAAAATATCCAATCTCAAAATCTCCTCTTTTAATCTCTCCGCTATTAGGTTTTAACTCACCTAATAAAAGCTTTAAGAGAGTCGATTTTCCAGCTCCATTTACCCCAACAACTCCAATCTTATCTCTTTGCAAAATGCGGCTACTAAAATCTTTAATTAACTCTTTCTCTCCAATTGAGTAGCTAATATTTTTTATCTCAAATAGCATCTTTTTCTTATTTAGCCCCTTCTCCCCCTTCCAGCTTAGCTTTTCACGCTCAAGCTCAATCTTTAACTTTCTAATTACACTTGGATTCTTTTTTGCCTGCTCTCTTAACTCAAAGACTCTTTGCTTTCTTCCTTGATTTCTTTTCTCTCTTGCTCTAACACTCTTACTTAGCCACTCCTCCTCATGCTTAAGGAGTTTTAATAGATTTTCATGCGCCTTTTGAAGCGCTTTTAGGCGCTCCTCTTTTTGAGTTAAATAATCTTTATATCCGCCTTTGTAGCTAATTAATTTAGCATTTTCTACCTCAACAACCCTTGTTGCAATATTATCAATAAAAAATCTATCATGAGAGATAAATAGAAGCGTAAACTTCTCTTTTAGTAAAATCTCTTCTAAAAACTCAACCATATATACATCAAGATGGTTTGTTGGCTCATCAAGAAGCAAAACATCTGGCTTTTTTAGAATAAGTGAAGCAAGAGCAACTCTTCTCTGCTCCCCTCCACTTAAAGAAGTAACAAGCCTATCTTCATACTCTTTTAGCTTAAACTCCTGCAGGGCCCTTTCAATCTTGCTATCTAAATTCCAAGCATTATGATGATCTAAAAATTTTGCAATAACTTCCAGGCGATTTAAAAGCTCTTTATTTTCAAAATCGCTTGATAGTTTTTGAGTTAATTTCTCATACTCTTTTTGCGCATCAAGCAGCTCTTTTAGCTCATTTAAAATTGCCTCTTTAACGGTGATATTTTCGCTAAAACTTGGATTTTGAGATAACATCTTTATCTCAATACTACTATCAACAACTCTTTTTCCGCTATCGCTCTCAAGAGCTCCTAATGCAATTTTTAAAAGAGTTGATTTTCCAGCTCCATTTGGCCCAACAATTGCAACTCTCTCCCCCTCTTGCAGATGAAAATCTACTTTATCTAAAATTACTTTTGAATCATACTTTTTTGATATCTCAGATAAACTAATTAAAGCCATACAATATAGTCCCCAATTTTTTTGCTCAATTATATCAAACTTTATCTCTTTTAAGCTATAATTTAATAAAAAGGATAAAGATGTATCCCTCTAATATGATGCTAAATCCTCTAAATAAGAGGCATTTAGAGAAGGTCTCCTCAATTGATGCATCACTAGTAACTCTTAATTTAGAAGATGCTATTGCAAAGAGTAGAAAAAAAGAGGCCCTATTAAATATAGCCTCCTTTTTAGAGAAAAATCTTCCAATTAACTCAAAGATTATTGTAAGAGTTAATCCTTTAAATGAAGGGGGTAAAGAGGAGATTGAGTTTTTAAACCAATTTAACTTCAAAGCAATAAGAGTTCCAAAAGTAAAGTCAAAAGAGGAGATAGACCAAGCCCTAAAGCTTATAAAAAAGGAGCTTGAGCTTCATATTTCACTAGAGACAAAAGAGGCTTTTTATAATATAAAAGATTGGAAAATTGATGATAGATTTACAATGGCAAATCTTGGAATTTTAGACCTTCTTTACTCTTTTTCCCTTTTTCAAAAGATGCTAGATATTAATAATCCAACCATTGAATATATCTTATCTAAGTTTTTACTCGATTGTCAAAGTGTAGATATTTTGCCTGTTAGTTTTATGTATCAAGACTATAATAACTTAGAGGAGTTTGAGGCTTGGTGCAAAAAAGAGAAGATGATGGGGTTTGAGAGCAAAGCTTGTATGGGGCCAAAGCAAGTTGAGATTGCAAACAGAATCTTTGGAATATCAGCTGATGATATAAAAGAGGCACTAGAGATTAAAAAGGCATTTGAAGAGCATAGCAAAAGAGGGATTAATGGTTTTTTACATCCTATATATGGTTTTATAGATGAGCCTGTATATAGAGATGCTCTACTAGTATTAAAAAAGGCTGGCATAAACTTAAACCAAGCTTAAATTAAGTATTATTTAAGAAAAAGATGGTAAACTTTCGCCACTACTTTGGTAGCAAACAGCTAAAGTAAAACATATAAGGATTTTAAATGAAATTTACAAAGTCTATTAAGCCAGAGGAAGTAAAGAGAGATTGGATATTAATAGATGCTGAAGGAAAAACATTTGGTCGTGTTTTAACCGAAGCAGCAATCTATCTTAGAGGAAAGCATAAGCCATACTACACCCCTCATGTTGATTGTGGAGATTATGTAATTATTATTAATGCAAAGAAGGCAAAGTTTTCAGGAAATAAACTTGAAGATAAAGAGTATTTTAGACATAGTGGATATTTTGGTAGCACAAAGAGCACAAAACTAAAAGATATGCTAGAAAACCACACTGAAAAGCTATATAAATTAGCAGTTAGAGGAATGCTTCCAAAGACTAAGCTAGGAAGAAGAATGTTAAAGAAATTAAAAGTATATGAGGGTAGCGAGCACCCACACACTGCACAAATAGGTAAAGGAAACTAAAATGGCAAGAGTTTATGCAACAGGTAAAAGAAAGACTTCTGTAGCTAAAGTTTGGCTAGAGCCAGGAAATGGAACAATTACAATTAATGGAAAGAGCCTTGATGAGTGGCTTGGAGGAAGAGAGACTCTAAAAATGAGAGTAACTCTACCTCTTGATGCAACAAAACAGCTTGAGGCTGTAAATATTGTAGCAAAGACATTTGGTGGAGGGGTTTCAGCTCAAGCAGATGCATTAAAACATGGAATTTCCAAAGCATTAGTTGAGTATGAAGCATCATTTAGAGCTATCCTTAAGCCACTAGGTCTATTAACTAGAGATGCAAGAGTGGTTGAGAGAAAAAAATATGGAAAGAAAAAGGCACGCCGCTCTCCACAATTCTCAAAAAGATAATCTCAAAAAGGCTTATTGCCTTTTTACCTCCCCTTTTCAAAACCTCTCTAAATCCCCATTTAATATATCATATTTTTAAATTATTTTTTAAAAAGATAACTTTTAGTTTATAGCTTGTAACTTTTATGGCCTCTTTTTAGATAGATAGGAAAAAATAAATTATTTTAACGATATAATTTCTTATATTTTTTATAAAGGTGTGTGATGGGCAATTTCTTAAAACTCTTAATTGGGGGAATATTTGCATTTGGAGCAGCTTATTATGCAAGTATTATAGCTGGTGATAATCCAAATGGAATATTTTTAGTTATTGCAACCCTCTTTGGAGCCTATATGGCGATGAATATTGGGGCAAATGATGTGGCAAATAATGTAGGACCTGCGGTTGGAGCAAAAGCCTTAACAATTACTCAAGCAATTATTATTGCAGCCATATTTGAAGCTGCTGGAGCTTTAATTGCTGGAGGTGATGTTGTTGGAACTATCAAAAAAGGAATCATCTCCCCAACAGCCTTTGGAAATGATGTTATGATATTTGTATATGCAATGAGTGCAGCACTTCTAGCAGCTGCTCTTTGGCTAAACTTAGCAACCTACCTAAAAGCACCAGTCTCAACAACACACTCAATTGTTGGAGGGGTAATGGGGGCTGGAATTGCAGCTGGAGGGTTTGGTATTGTCTCTTGGCCAACAATGGGAAAAATTGCAGCCTCTTGGGTTATCTCTCCAATACTTGGAGGATTGATTGCAGCTACCTTTTTATATATTATTAAAAAGAGCATTATATTTAAAGAAAACAAAATTGAAGCGGCAAAAAAGGTGGTACCTATATTAGTAGCAGTTATGGCAACAGCATTTATTACATATTTGACCTTAAAGGGGCTAAAACATATCTGGAAAGATTTAACTACTACTTTATCATTTCTTCCTAATACCAAAAAGCCAACTATTGGAGTTGGTTTAACCTTTGGCCTTATTGGAGGAGTAGTTACCTATTTAATAGTAAAACCACGAGTTATAAAAAGAGTCTCTTCTCTTACTAACTCTAGAGAAGATTTAAATAAACTCTTTACAATTCCTCTAATCTTTGCTGCTGCACTCCTTAGCTTTGCCCATGGAGCAAATGATGTTGCAAATGCAGTTGGACCACTAGCAGCAGTTAATGATGCAATTATGAATCTAACAATCTCTAAAAAAGCTGCAATTCCACTTTGGGTAATGGCAGTTGGAGGAATTGGAATAGCAATTGGACTTGCTCTATTTGGCCCAAGACTTATAAAGACGGTTGGTAGTGAAATTACAGAACTAGACCAAATGAGAGCATTTTCTATTATGATGGCTGCAGCAATAACGGTTGTTATTGCCTCTCAACTTGGACTTCCAGTAAGTTCAACCCATATTGCAGTTGGGGCGGTATTTGGAGTAGGATTTTTAAGAGAGTGGCTAGATAGTAAAAAGGTAACAGAGGCTAGAGAGAGGCTTTTAAAAGAGCAAAAACGTCTAGAGGAGCTAAAAAAGACGCTAAAAAACTGCACAAATGAGGATGCTGCTAAAAAGTTAGCTCTAATTGAAGAGGTCAAAAAGCAAAAAAAGGTAGTTAAGAAGTTAAAAAAAGCTATTAAAGAGAACTATGTAAAAAGAGGGCTTGTTAAAAAGATTATTGCAGCTTGGATTATAACAGTGCCAGCAGCTGCCATCTTATCTGGTTTAATCTTCTTTATTATTAAAGGGGTTAGCCTCTAATCCCTTTTTTTCAAATTTTTTGTCTCAAATCAATCATTTTATCTAATAAATATGCTATTATAATAAAAACTTAATATATATTAAAGGCTCAATTATGAGATATATATATCTAACTCTTATAGCTACTACTGCCCTTTTAATAGCTCAAAATAGTGAGAATAATAGTAGCTATGGTAAAAAGGTTTTTGAGACATATTGTTGGGGATGCCACCACCAAACTAGTGAAGCTTTTGGCCCCTCTTTTGAAGAGATTGCCTCAAAAAGGAGCAAAGAAGAGATTTTTGCAATGATTAGCAATCCCCAAGAGGTATCAAAGATATTTGGCTATAAAAGAAATGCAATGCCAGCTTTTAATTTAAACCAAAAAGAGCTTGAGGCAATTGCCAATTATATTTTAAGTTTTAAGCCAGATACAAATAGCTCAAAGAGTAAGTAATGTTTCGATTAAGCAATCTTATAAGCTCAGTAATTGAAAATAGGCCCTCTAGACATCTAAATGGCTCAATTGCCATTTGGAACTTTACAAATAGATGTAATCTAAATTGCCTCCACTGCTACTCAAAAGCTTCACTTGATGCAGTTGATAAACTCTCAACCTCCAAAATTTTTGAGACCATAAAGAAACTAAAAGAGGCAAATGTTAAATTTATTATCTTTAGTGGAGGTGAGCCCTTAGTTAGAAAAGATATATTTGATATTGCAGCCTTTGCAAAAGAGAATGGAATTATTACCTATCTCTCAACAAATGGACTTTATGTTAAAAAGAGTAATGCACAAAAAATCTTAGAGCACTTTAACTATATTGGAATTAGTATTGATGGGGTGGAGGAGACACATGATTACTTTAGAGGATTAAAGGGAAGCTTTAGAGAGTCTCTAAAGGCAATTGAGCTACTAAATAGCTATCAAAAGACAAAGGTTGGTTTGCGCTTTACTATTACAAAAGATACACTAAAAGATTTAGAGGCAATCTTTGAACTAGCCCAAACCCATAACATTCCAAAAATATATATCTCTCATTTGGTTTATAGTGGCAGAGGACTTGATAATCTAAAGATGGATATTACCAAAGAGCAAAGAGTAAAAGCAGTTGAGTTTATTATAAATAAAGCCTTTGAGTATTATGAGACCAAAAGAGATATAGAGATAGTAACTGGAAATATGGAGATGGATGCAATCTTATTTTTAAAGATTTTTTCAAAAAAATATCCCCATCTTAAGGAAGAAATGAAGAAAAGATTGATAAAATGGGGAGGAAATAGTGCTGGAAGGAACCTTTTAAATATTAATAGTGAGGGTGATGTAAAGCCAGACCCTTTCTTTCCAATAAAGGTTGGAAATATATTAAAGGAGGATTTCTTGGATATTTGGATTAATAAACCTTCAGAGGTTTTAAAGAGATTAAGAGTCCATCCAAGAGAGCTTGAAGGAGATTGTAAAGAGTGTAGATATTTAGAGATTTGTAACGGGGGAAGTAGGAGTCGAGCATTTGCTATATATAATAACTTATGGGCGCAAGACCCAAGCTGCTATATTGATTATATCAAGGAGAGGTAATGGGAAAAGTCTATTTAACTGGTGCTGGTCCTGGAGATATTGAACTTTTAACTCTAAAGGCTCTAAAGGCGATTAAAAAAGCTGATGTAATTGTATATGATAGATTGGCAAATCCAGATATTTTAAAAGAGGCAAAAGATGGATGCGAGTTTATATATGTAGGAAAAGAGGATGGAAAACATACTCTCCCTCAAGAGGAGATTAATAAACTTCTTTATGAACTAGCGCTAAAATATGAGAATGTAGTAAGATTAAAGGGTGGAGACCCATTGGTATTTGGAAGAGGAGGAGAAGAGGCACTATATCTAAAAGAAAAAGGGATAGAGTTTGAGTTTATTCCTGGCATTACCTCAGCAATTGCAGTTCCAGAGTATGCTGGAATTCCAGTAACACATCGAGGATTAACCGTCTCTTTTAGGGTAGTAACTGGTCATGAGAGCCCATATAAACAGCGCTCACAAATCCCTTGGCAAAACTTTAAAACTGATGATACAATTGTATTTTTAATGGGGCTTCATAATCTTGACAAGATTACTAAAAAGCTAATTGAGATTGGAAAGCCAAAAGATTATCCAATTGCTGTTATTAGTAAAGGGACAACAAAAGATGAAAAGACAATAATAGGAACTCTTGAAGATATTTATGAAAAGGCAAAAGATTTGCCAACTCCAGCTCTAATTGTTGTGGGAGAGGTGGTAAAACTACACGATAAATTAAGTTGGTTTGAGCAATAAGAGACTTTTTTTAAAAAATCTTCTCTTAACCCTTTTTAAAATAAAATTTTTATGCTAAGATTTATACATAAAATTTTTATAAGGTTTTAAATGTATAGAATAGAAGATGTTCCTATTTTCTCAAATTTATCCCCATCTAGTCTAAGTAAAATAAAAGATAAACTATATATTAAAGAGTATAGTAAAGACTCTATTGTATTTTATGAGGGAGATTTTAATAGATATCTTTATATACTGCTAGAGGGGAAAGTAAAACTTTATAAAACTACACCAAAGGGTAATCAAATCCATATTAATAGACTTATTGCTCCATCTTTAA
>JAADEQ010000056.1 GCA_013153345.1 Campylobacterota bacterium
TTACCTCTTTATTCTCAAATGAATCTAAAAGAGCCTCTAGCTTACTAAATCGTTTATGAATATCTGTTCGTAAGCTCTCTTCAATTAAGATATTTAATCTAAACTTTTGAATATCCTCCCCAAGCTCCTCTAACACATCTAATACCTCTTTGGCCCCTTTAAAATCATTTAACTTCTCATATATCAACTCAAGCTCATATAAAGCCTCAATATCTCTGGGATATTTTGATAGAATCTGCAGATATATTCTTTTTGAGCGCTCCAAAAAACCTGCTTTAAAGTAGGCTTTGGCTAAATATTTTAGATAGGACTCATCGCTAGTGTGTTTAGTTAAAAAGAGTAAAATATTAATAGCCTTTGAGTACTCTCCACTCCTCTCATATGCTAGCGCAAGCAAAAATAGAGGTTTCTTCATTGACTCATCAAAGATTAAATTATCAATATCTAATAGACACTCTTTTGAATCAAACTTATCTAAAAATCTAGTAAGCTCTTTTGTCTTTTGCTCCTGCTTCCAAATGGAATAAGCATAAGATAACGTAGCAACAATAAATATTATACCAAGTAGTAATAGTATACTAACAATAGGGTCATTATAATCAGGTAAAAATCTATTCATTTAAAAAAGAAAGAAGTTAAAAGCTCTCTTATAAGCTAAGCTAGAGCTTAGCTTTTATTATTTCCAAATAGTTTTCCAACCAAATCCATAGCTCCATCAATTCCGCCAACCTTATCTAATAGGTCACCAAGAATATTTGAGTCTGGACTAGTTGCCTTATCAACCACCTCCGGAAGTGCATCAGCTAGTGCCTTTTTTGCACTCTCAATACTTACTCCAAGCTGATTTGCAAACTCTTCAATCTTCTCTTCTCCCAAAAGCTCAGTTACACTCTCTGGCTCAATTGGCTTATTCTCACCCTCTCCAATCCAAGAAGAGACAATTTCACCCAAATTACCATTTGTAACAGCTGAGATAATATTTCCTAAATCCAATCCTCCTTCACCCTCTTTTGAACCAAAGATTGAACCTAAAGCATCTGCAATCTTATCTGTATCAATTGAAGTTGTAGCCTCATCATCATTATTTTGAATTAAAGTAGCTCCAATTCTTAATAAATCAGCAATATCCATTTTTATCCCCTTTATAAAAAAAATATATCTTTAAGTATAGCATAAAAAAATTTTTTTTAAGATATAATTGCTTTTATGATTGAGAGCTCTTCGATTGAAATTTTGAAAAATAGTATAGATATTGTTGATGTTATAAGTAGCTATATTGAGCTAAAAAAGAGTGGAAGCAACTATAAAGCAAACTGCCCATTTCATAATGAAAAGACTCCAAGCTTTGTTGTAAGCCCAGCAAAACAGATATTTCACTGCTTTGGATGTGGAGTTGGAGGAGATGCTATAAAGTTTGTAATGGAGATAGAGAAGCTAAATTATAAAGAGGCCATTGAGAAGCTTGCTTCTTTATATAATATCCCTTTACAATATAGCAGCTCAAACAACTCTTTTATTCAAGAAAAAAGGGTATTAGAGCTATTAGAAAAGTGGTATAAAAAAAATCTAAAAGAGGATAAATTAGCTCAAGAGTATCTAAAAAGAAGAAAAATCTCATCTAAAAGTATTGAGGAGTTTAATTTAGGATATGTAAGAGATTCAAATGAGGTTATAGCATTCTTAAAATCTCACAATATTCCCTTTAAAGCAGCAGTTGATGCTGGAGTAGTTGCAAAGGGGCAAAGAGGATTTTATGCAAGGCTAGCTCATAGAATTATCTTTCCTATATATAATGCATCTGGCTCTATTATTGGATTTGGGGGAAGAACAATTAATAACCATCCAGCAAAATATCTAAACTCCCCTCAAACCAAGCTATTTGATAAGTCCAAAGTGCTATATGGATATAATATTGCCAAAAAAGAGATTTTTGATAAAAGAGAGATTATTATTACCGAAGGATATTTAGATGTAATAATGCTACATCAAGTTGGGTTTAAAAATAGTGTAGCAACTCTAGGGACTGCTCTTACAAAATCCCACCTTCCATTAATTAAAAAGGGAGAGCCAAAAGTAGTTCTAGCTTATGATGGAGATAGTGCAGGAGTAAATGCTGCTTTAAAGGCTGCAACTTTACTTAGCTCTAATGATTTTGAGGGAAGAGTAGTTCTATTTCCCCAAGATATGGACCCAGCTGATATGGTTGCAACTGGCAAAATTGAAGAGTTAAAAGGGCTATTACAGGGGGGGACAGATTTAGTTATATTTGTAATTGAGCAGATTGCTAATAAGTTTAATCTAAATAATCCACACCAAAAACAAAATGCCATTAAAGAGGCAAAAGAGTTTTTAAATACTCTCTCTCCTCTTTTAAGAGAATCATATATAATTGAAGCAGCTAGAATCTTAAATACCTCAAGTGTATATTTTACCTCCAAAGATTCAAAGCTCAAGAAGAGAGAGACTCAAATAAATAAAGACCCTGCTTGGGAGGCTATATTAAAGACTCTTCTTAATAAAAAAGAGTTAATTGATGATGTATTAAATATTATTGAACCATCTTTAGCAAAAGATTACCAAGAGGCATTTGAAGCCCTAATCTCTAATAAAGAGCATCCTATTTTAAGAGGAATTGAGATTGATGAGACCATTCCAATACTCTCTGAAGAGGAGCTAAAGAGCCAATTAATTAAAGAGCTAGAGCTATTTTTTAGAAAAAAACTAAAAGAGCTTGCTCAAGATAAAAAGTTAGACTTTAATACAAAAAGCTACCTAATTAGAAAGATAAAAGTAGATATACTACCACGATTAAAAAGAGGGGAGATAGTTGAGTATGAGAGCGATTTCTTTATTTAGCGGCGGCCTTGATAGTATGCTTGCAATAAAGCTAATTACTAGCCAAGGAGTTGATGTAACAGCTCTTCATATCTTTACTGGCTTTGGAGCTACAAAAGATATAAGAGATGAGCTCAAAAAGAGGGCCAAAATGGCAGGAGCTGATTTTTTAAGTGTAGATGTTAGAGAGGAGTATATTCAAAAAATACTCTTTGACCCAGTTTATGGTTATGGAAAAAATTTCAATCCATGTATAGATTGTCATGGGTATATGTTTAAGATTGCAAAAAAGATGCTAAAAGATTTAGATGCTTCATTTTTAGTAACTGGCGAAGTTGTGGGTCAGCGCCCAATGAGTCAAAGAAAAGAGGCCCTGGAGCAGGTAAGAAAATTGGCTGAAGATAAAGAGAAACTAATTCTTCGCCCACTTAGTGCAAAACTGCTTGAGCCAACAACCCCAGAGATTAAAGGGTGGGTTGATAGAGAAAAACTGCTTGATATTAGTGGCAGAAGCAGAGAGAGACAGCTTGCAATGGCAAAAGAGTTTGGATGGGAAGATTATGAATCGCCAGCAGGCGGGTGCCTTTTAACTGAGCCAGTATATAGCCAAAAGATAAGAGAGTTTATTGAGTATGAGGAGTTTAGTGTTGAAGCAATTGAGCTCTTAAAATATGGAAGACACTTTCGCTTAGAAGATGGAGCAAAATTGATTGTTGGAAGAGATAAAGATGAGAATATAAAGCTTCAAAATATAAACCATCCAAACTACACCTCTTTTAGAGTCCCAATCATTGGCCCAACCTCTCTTGTTAATAAAAACGCCTCTATTAAAGATTTAGAGCTTGCAGCAAAAATAGCTATTACATATGCAAAGAGCCAAAAAGATAAAAGTTATAGAGTAAAAATATTAGATTATGAATTTGATGTAACCCCTTTTGAATCAAAGACTCAAACACATAAATATTTAATTAATAAAAATTAACTCTTCTCCTCTTCTTTTAGGGCTTCAGCTTGAGCGTGAGCAATTAAAGGATCAATAATTAAATCAAGCTCTCCATTCATAACATCATCAAGGGCATAAATTGTTAGTCCAATTCTATGGTCTGTCACTCTTCCTTGAGGATAATTATAAGTTCTTATCTTTTCGCTTCTATCTCCGCTTCCAACTTGAAGTTTTCTTGACTGGGCATTTTTTTCAAGCTGCTCTTTCATCTGAGCCTCATATACTCTTGCCTTTAAAATCTTCATCGCCTTTTCTCTATTTTTATGTTGCGATTTCTCATCTTGAATAGCAACAACAATTCCTGTTGGAATATGAGTAAGTCTAACTGCAGAATCTGTAGTATTTACGCTTTGCCCTCCACATCCGCTTGAGCGGTATACATCCATCTTTATCTCATTTGGCTTAATATCAACCTCAACATCCTCAACCTCAGGCATTACTGCAACTGTTATTGCAGAAGTATGGACTCTTCCTTGAGTCTCAGTTGCAGGGACTCTTTGAACTCTATGAGTTCCCCCTTCATATTTTAGCTTTGAATAGACCTTATCCCCTTTAATTAGCGCAATTAGCTCTTTATATCCTCCAGCAGTCCCCTCACTTGAGCTTACAATCTCAACCTTCCATCCCTTCTTATCTGCATATCTGCTATACATCTTAAAGACATCTTCAACAAAAAGCGCGCTCTCATCTCCACCAGTTCCAGCGCGAAGCTCTAGATAGATATTTTTATCATCATTTGGGTCTTTTGGAATCATTAAAATCTTTATCTCTTCTTCAAGCTCTTTTAGTTTTGGCTCCAAGATTGCTAGCTCCTCTTTTGCAAGCTCACCAAACTCCTCATCTTTTAGCATCTCTTTATTTTCAGCAATTGCCTCTTCAATCTCAATATACTCTTTTGCCTTTTGATAGATTGGCTCAAGGTCAGATTGCTCTTTGCTAAGTTGAGTCATCTTTTTTACATCGCTTGCAATCTCAGGAGAGCTTAACTCATTAGTAATCTCATTATATCTATCTATAAAAACTTGAAGTTTATCTTTAAGCATAGAATATTCCTATAAACAAATTTAAAAAGGAGCGTGCCAGATGGCACAAAAATTAAGCTGCGTTTTTTAGGGAATTTACTAATTTATGTAAGCGGCTAACTTTTCTTGAAGCAGTTTGCTTTTTCAAAAATCCTTTACTAACAAAGTGGTGAATCTTTTTATTTGCAATTTTTAGTGCCTCTTCAGCTTTTTGTAAATCCCCCGCCTCAACAGCTAAGCGCACAGCCTTAACGATATTTTTAAGTCTTGTTCTATAGTATCTGTTTCTTTGGGTTCTCTTAATTGTTTGTCTGATTCTCTTCTTTGCAGACTTAGTATTTGCCATTTACATTCCTTGATATTAAATAGTTTGTCGCGCAATATTATCTAAAAAGTCATTAAAAAATTATTAATATTTTCTTTTTTTTGGTAGAATTTTATTTATTTTAAATTAATGGAGAATAAGGATGGGACTTTTTGGAACCGATGGAATTAGGGGAAAGGCTGGAGAGAAGGTTACAGCTTTAAACTCCCTAAAGTTAGGTATGGCAGCTGGAATATATTTTAGAAAGAATGCAAAGACAAATAAGATTTTAGTTGGAAAAGATACCAGAAGAAGCGGATATATGATTGAAAATGCATTGGTTAGTGGGCTAACTGCTGTTGGGTTTAAAGTAATTCAAATTGGCCCTTTTCCAACACCAGCAGTTGCGTTTATTGCAAGTGATATGAGATGTGATGCTGCAATTATGATTAGTGCAAGCCACAATCCCTATTATGATAATGGAATAAAGTTTTTTGATAGTGAGGGAAATAAGCTAACAAAAGAGGATGAAAAGGCGATTGAGGCAATCTATAATAGTGAGGAGCTGCTTGAGAGTGAGCAAAAGCAGGGAAAAGAGATTGGAAGAAGCAAAAGGGTAGAAGATGTAATTGGGCGCTATATTGTTCATATTAAAAACTCTTTTCCAAAAAACCTCAATCTAACTGGCATTAGAATTGTAATTGATGTTGCAAATGGGGCTGGATATAAGGTTGGGCCAACCATTTTTGAAGAGCTTGGAGCTGAAGTTATCACAATTAATAACAATCCAAATGGTTTTAATATTAATGAGGCGTGTGGTGCAATGCATCCAGAGGTTTTAGCAAAGGCTGTTAGGGAGTATAGAGCCGATATTGGAATTGCACTTGATGGAGATGCAGATAGAATTGTGGTAGTTGATGAGAAGGGTGAGATTGTAAATGGAGACCACTTAATGGGAGCTTTGGCGCTCTATCAAAAAGAGAAAAATAGACTAAAGAATAATGCTTTTGTAACTACCATAATGAGTAATAGTGCTCTTGATGATTTTTTAGCAAAGCATGGAATAAAAACTTATAGAAGTGCTGTTGGGGATAAGAATGTAGCAAAGATGATGAGAGAGGTTGGTGCAAACTTTGGAGGTGAGGAGAGCGGACATATTATCTTTAGTGACTACTCAAGTACTGGAGATGGAATCTTAAGTGGGCTTCAAGCTTTAGCGATGATGGTTGAGAAGAATAAGAAAGCAAGTGAGATTTTTAGACCATTTAAACTATATCCTCAAGTAAAGAGCAACTTAGAGGTGCAAGAGAAGGTGCCACTTGAGAAAATTAAGGGGTTAAAAGAGCTTCAAAAAGAGATTGAAGATAAAAATATTCGCCATCTATTTAGATATTCTGGAACTGAAAATAAGATTAGGCTCCTTTTAGAGGGGGATAATAAAAAAGAGCTAAATAGATGGATGCAAAGAGTTGAAGAGTTTTTTAAAAAAGCATTAAGTTAAAAGGTTTATATTGAGAGAAGTTGTTATTTTTTTTACGGCATTAGTTGGAGTCTTTATAATTGACCAAGGTTTAAAGGAGCTCTTCTTAAGTGGATATGAGTGGCATAGCAGATGTATATCGTTAGAGCTTCATATGAATAGAGGGGTTGCCTTTTCAATGCTCTCATTTTTAGGAGAGAATCTTAAATGGCTACAGCTGGCTTTAATTGGAGTATTGGGATATTTGGCAATTAATGAGGGGTGGTTAAAAAAATACCCTTTTTGGCTTGGACTGCTTGCTGGAGGGGCACTTGGAAATTTATATGATAGATTTGTGCACGGGGCAGTTGTAGATTTTGTATATTGGCATTGTGGGTTTGATTTTGCTGTTTTTAACTTTGCTGATGTTGCTATTGATATAGCAATTGCAGCTATTTTGCTCTTTGAGCTTTTAAAATATAGAAAAAGTAAGAGATGAGAAGATATATAATATTAATAGCACTAATTTTTACTATGATGCAAGGGGCTAAAATAAAGATTCTTCAAACTCTCTCACTTGATAATATAGAGTTTGATGGGTTTAATTTTAGTGAAATCTCAGGGGCCACATATGATAAAAAGAATCATATTCTATATCTAGTTAGTGATAAGGGTATATTATTTAAATTTTATGCATTTTTTGAAGATGAGGTCTATTTAAAGAAGATTGGAGCCTACTATTTGCGCAAAAAGAGTGGAAAGAGGTTAAAGAGTTGGAAGAGAGATAGTGAAGGGATTGCTCTAGATAAAAAGGGCAATTTATATATCTCTTTTGAGGGGAAACCAACAATTGCTAAATTTAGTAAAGATGGGGT
>JAADEQ010000124.1 GCA_013153345.1 Campylobacterota bacterium
TGCTCCAAACATTATAAAAAAAGGGGCAAAAGATATTTTTGATTTTGTATATGAGCCTATCTCTTGGGATGAAGAAGAGATTGATGATGAATTTGCTCTAAAAGCAAGAGAGGCTTTTTATGAAGAGATTGATAGATTAAGAAAAGAGAAAATTATAAAAGCCACATTAGAAGTAGAGATTGTTGGCGATGATAGCCATTTTCCTTTTAAAGATAAAGATTTAGAAGATTGGTTTGTTGTAAGTGGCTTTGTAAAAGAGAGTGATGGAGAGAGAATTGGTAAGTTTGTAGTAGATGAGATAGAGTTTGATATAGTTAAATCTCAAAATTATAAATGTCCAAGATGTTGGAGATATAAAGCAACAAAAGAGGGCGCTTTGTGTGATAGATGCCAAAAGGTAGTTAATGGCTGACTTTAGTAAGCCTATACCAACTGAGGTGGTAATTTATACTATTATAGGATTGATTACTACCTCTTTAGTTCTCTTTTTGATTTTAAAGTTTAAAAAGGATAAGGGTATATGATAAGTTTAAAAGAGCTATTAAATAAAAGTAAAGAAGAGATAAAAGAGATTAAAGATGAGATTTTAAAAAAGGCAAAAGAGAGTGATATTAATGCCTATATAGGCTTTGAAGATGGGGGAGATGGAATTCCAATTTTAATTAAAGATAATATTCAGGTAAAAAATTGGAGTATAACTTGTGGTTCTAATATTTTACAAGGCTATATTGCTCCATATAATGCCACTGCTATAGAGAATTTAAAAAAGAATGGGTTTGCTCCTCTTGGAAGAGCTAATATGGATGAGTTTGCTATGGGTTCAACCACAGAGAGTAGTTTTTATGGACCAACCAAAAATCCACATGCAAAAGATAGAGTTCCAGGAGGCTCTTCTGGGGGATCTGCTGCAGCAGTAGGAGCAAATATTGCAATAGCAGCGCTTGGAAGTGATACGGGAGGTTCTATTAGACAGCCTGCTGCATATTGTGGAGTAGTTGGATTTAAACCAACCTATGGGAGGGTAAGTAGATATGGACTTGGAGCTTATGCTTCAAGTTTAGATCAAATTGGTCCAATTACAAGAAGTGTAGAAGATGCAGCTATTTTGTATGATGCAATTTGCGGTTATGATCCAAAAGATTCTACTTCAGCAAATATTGAATATAAGCCAACTTTTCCAAATTTAGATCCAAATAAAAAGTTTAAAATAGCTTTAATTGAAAATTTTGTTGAAGAGGCAAGCGAGGATATTCAAAAGGGGATAGAAGATACAATTGATGCTCTTAGCAAAAGAGGTCATGAGATTATAAAAGTTAAGATGCACAATCCAAAATATTATATAAGTACCTATTATATTGTAGCTACTGCTGAAGCGGCTACAAACTTGGCAAGATATGATGGTATTAGGTATGGAAATAGAGCAAAAGATTATAAAGATCTAAAAGAGCTATATTTTAAAACAAGAAGCGAAGGTTTTGGAGAAGAGGTTAAAAGAAGAATACTTCTTGGAAACTTTGTATTATCATCTGGATATTATGATGCTTATTATCTAAAAGCTCAAAAAGTAAGACATATAATTAGAGATGATTTTAATAAAATTTTTAGTGAAGCAGATATTATCTTAATGCCAGTTACTCCAAATGTTGCTCCAAAAATAGGGGAATTATCAGATCCATTAGAGATGTATAAGAGTGATATTTTTACTGTTGGTATAAATTTAGTTGGTCTGCCAGCTATCTCTATTCCTGTTAGAAAGAGTAGCTTAAATCTTCCTGTTGGTGTTCAATTGGTAGGAAAAGCTTTTGATGAGATTAATCTTTTATCAGCTGCCCTTTCATTAGAAGAGGCAATAAGTTTTAAAAATTAAAGGATCGATTATGAGAATTAGAAGAAAAGCTTTAACCTTTGAGGATGTGCTTTTAGTTCCAAAATACTCTGAAGTACTTCCAAAGGAGGTAGATTTAAAAACAAAATTATCAAAGAGAGTCTCTTTAAATATTCCTATTGTATCTGCTGCAATGGATACAGTAACTGAGTTTAAAACTGCAATTGCTATGGCAAGACAAGGTGGAATTGGAATTATCCATAAAAATATGGATATAGAGAGTCAAGTATTGCAAGTAAAAAAGGTTAAAAAGAGTGAGAGTGGAGTAATAATCGATCCTATATATATCTCTCCAGATGCAAGTGTTGCTGAGGCTGATAGATTAATGGGAGAGTATAAAATCTCTGGCGTTCCTGTTGTTGATGAAAATATGAATTTAGTTGGAATTATTACCAATAGAGATATGAGATTTATTGCCAATAAAAGCGTAAAAGTAAAAGATGTAATGACTCCAGCTCCCCTAATTACTGCATCGGAGGGGATTACTTTAGAAGAGGCTGAAAAGGTTCTTCAAAAACATAAAATTGAAAAGCTTCCAATTGTAGATAAAGATGGAAAATTAAAAGGTCTAATTACAATAAAAGATATTGAAAAGAGACAACAATATCCAAATGCAAATAAGGATGAGTTTGGTAGATTAAGAGTTGGAGCTGCAATTGGAGTAGGTCAGCTTGAGAGGGCAAGAGAGTTGGTAAAGGCGGGAGTTGATGTAATAGTTCTTGATTCTGCCCATGGACACTCAAAAGGAATTATTGATACTCTAAAAGCAATTAAAAAAGAGCTTGATATTGATGTGGTAGCAGGAAATATAGCTACAAGTGAAGCTGCAAGAGATCTAATAGATGCAGGAGCAGATGCTCTAAAGGTGGGAATTGGACCTGGATCTATCTGTACTACAAGAATAGTCGCTGGTGTTGGTGTTCCTCAAATTAGTGCAATTGATGAGGTAGCCTCTATTGCAAATAAAGAGGGAGTTCCAGTTATTGCAGATGGAGGTATTAGATACTCAGGAGATATTGCAAAAGCTTTAGCAGTTGGGGCAAGTAGTGTAATGCTTGGAAGTGCCCTTGCTGGAACTTATGAGGCTCCAGGAGAGATGATTATATATAATGGTAGACAGTTTAAAGAGTATAGAGGAATGGGTAGTATTGGTGCAATGACAAAAGGTAGTACAGATAGATACTTTCAAGAGGGGACTGCAGCTGATAAGTTAGTTCCAGAGGGAATTGAGGGAAGAGTTCCATATAGAGGTAAAATTGCCGATGTTATTCATCAATTAATTGGTGGGCTTAGATCTTCAATGGGATATTGTGGCTCAAAAGATATTCCAACTTTTTGGGAGAGAGCTGAATTTGTTGAAATTACAATGGCAGGGCTTAAAGAGAGTCATGTTCATGATGTAACTATTACAAAAGAGAGCCCTAATTATCATCTGTAAGGATATCTATGTCAAGAGTATATGCAGCATTTAGATCAATTGGAGCTTATGCTCCAAAAAATATATTAAGTAATGAAGATTTGGAAAAGATGGTAGATACCTCTAATGAGTGGATCTTAAAGAGAACAGGAATAAAAGAGAGACGTATTGCCTCAAAAGATGAGAGCACAAGTGATATGGCAGTTGAAGCAGCAAAGAAGGCTATTGATAGAGCAAACTTATCAAAGGAAGATATAGATTTAGTAGTTTGTGCTACTATCTCTCCAGATTTTTTTAATATGCCTTCAACTGCATGTGTAATTGCAAATAAGCTTGGAATTAATAATGTTCAAGCTTTTGACATTAGTGCTGCTTGTAGTGGTTTTGTATATGCTCTTTCTGTGGCAAAAGCATTTATTGAATCTGGAATGAAAAAGAATATTTTAGTTATTGGAGCAGAGAAACTTAGCACAATAGTTGATTATCAAGATAGAACAACTTGTATTCTTTTTGGAGATGGAGCAGGTGCTGCTATTATTAGTGCTACTTTAGATAAAGATGAGGCTATTATAGATGTAAGGGCAAGTGCTGATGGTTCTTATCAAGATTTTTTGATAACACCAGCTCCAGGGGCTGTTAATCCTCCAAGCCAAGAGATTTTAGATAATAGATTGTGCTATATGAAAATGAAAGGTAATGAGACATTTAAGATTGCTGTAAAGACTCTAACAAGTGATGTTAAAGAGATTTTAGAAAAAAATAATATTAAATCTGAAGATATTACCCACTTTGTTCCACATCAAGCAAATTATAGAATTATTAAAGCAGTAGGAGATGCTCTTAAATTAAAAGAGGAGCAAATTGTGCTAACTATTGCTAAATATGGTAATACTTCAGCTGCATCAATTCCAATGGCTATTAATGAGATATATGAAGAGGGGAAATTAAAAAGAGGCGATTTAATGCTTCTTGATACATTTGGTGGAGGACTTACTTGGGGAAGTGCTCTAATACCTTTTGCACCATCTAAAAATGATTGAAAATAGTTTTGATCTTTTAAAGAGGCTTTTAGAGTTAGGATATGATAGAGCTAATAGAGATGATTGGTGGTGGCCTAATAGCGGAACTTTTGAGGTAGTAGTAGGGGCAATTTTAACTCAGAATAGTAAATGGGAGAGGGTGGAGATCTCTTTAGAGAATTTAAGAAAAAGATCTCTTTTATCTTTAGAATCTTTAGCTTTAATTGATTTAAAAGAGTTAGAGGAGTTAATTAGACCAAGTGGATTTTTTAGGGCAAAATCTAAATATATTAAAGGAATATCTCAAGCTATTTTAGATGATTTTATCTCTTTTGATAATTTTAAAGAAGAAGTTGATAGAGAGTGGCTCTTAGCCCAAAAGGGAATTGGCTTTGAGAGTGCAGATGCTATATTAAATTATGGATGCAAAAAAGAGGCATTTGTGGTAGATAGCTACTCTCAAAGATTATTAAATGCTTTAGGATATGAGTTTGATAGATATGAGGATATTCAAGAGTGGTTTATTAGTGGCATTTGGGATCGATATAATCTTCTTTTTCCATCTTTTTCAAGAGCAAAAGTATATGCAAGAGCTCATGGTATGATTGTAGAGTATTGTAAAGAGAATAAAAAGGGTTCAAAAATAGATATATCAAAGATAAAAGATGAAGAATAAAGAGTTATTAGATATATTTTTAGAGAGAGTAAAAAAAATTGATTCTATTTTATTAGAGGAAATTCTAAAGCCAAAGAGTGAGTTTGGATTTAGAGTTAATCTATTAAGAGGAGATATAAAAAGTACAATAGATCTTTTAAAAAAAGAGGGTTTTAATCCAAAAAGAGTAGAGTTTTTAGAAAATGGCTATACTCTTCCTATTGAAGATAGAAAAAAGATTATAAAATCTACTCCATATACTCAAAATTTAATATATATTCAATCCCTCTCTTCTATATATGCAGCTGAGGCTTTGGATGTAAGAAGTAGTGATTGGGTGCTTGATTTAGCAGCTGCACCCGGAGGAAAGAGTCTTATATTTAGCGAAAAGGCAAAAAAAGTTAGTGCAGTTGAGCCAGATAAGAAGCGCTTTTTTAGAATGAAAAGAAATTTTAAAGAGCATATGGCAAAAAATATTCAAACATACAACAAGGATGGAAGATTTATATATAAAAGCTGTCCTGCTTGGTTTGATAAAGTATTTTTAGATGCTCCATGTAGCTCTGAGGCTCATATCGATTTAAAGGAGGGAATTACATGGTGGAATTTAAAGAGAGTTAAAAGATTTTCTAAACTTCAAAAAGAGTTAATTATCTCTGCTTTTGAATCTCTAAAAAGTGGTGGAGAGATGATCTATGCTACTTGCACCTATTCTCCTGAAGAAAATGAAGAGGTAGTAGATTTTTTATTAAAAAAGTATGAAAATGCCACTTTAGAAGAGTTATCAAAACCAAATAGATTTTTTAAAGATGGGCTTTTAGAGTGGGAAGATAAGAGCTTTGATCATAGGGTATCTAAGAGTTTGAGAATATATCCAAATGGTGGATTTGATGGCTTTTTTATGGCAAAAATTAAAAAGCTATAAGGAGAGATAATGAGAACTTTTTTAATTATTTCTCTATTTTATGGAGTGCTTTTCTCTTTTGATTTAGAGGAGTTTAAAAAATATAAAGGTGTAATTAGAATAGCAGGAGGTACTGCCCATATTCCTATAATGAAAGAGATAAAAAAAGAGATAGAAAGTATTAATCCAGATATTAAAATATCTATTGAAGGTGGAGGAAGTGGCGTTGGTATAAAAAAGGTTGGAGAGGGGCTTGTAGATATTGGAAATAGTGGAAGAGGAGCTACTAAAGAGGAGATTAAAAGATATAATTTAGTTCTTTTTAAGTGGGCAGTAGATGGTATTGGTATAGTTGTAAATAGAGATAATAACATATCTAATTTAACTCTTTCTCAAATTAGAGATATTTTTAGTGGTAAGATTAAAAATTGGAAAGAAATTGGTGGAAAAGATAGAAGAATTGTTGTATATACAAGAAATAGATCAAGTGGCACAAGAAAGGTTTTTCAAAAAAAGATTTTAGGCAAAGAGGATATTACTAAAGATGCTTTATATGTAGATTCTAATGGAGCTATGAAAAGAGCAGTTAGTGTAGATAAAAGGGCAATAGGGTATATATCTGCTGGATTTATAGATAAAAATATAAAAGCAGTTGCAATTAATGGAGTGTTACCAACAAAAGAGAATATTAAAAGCAAAAAATATCCATATAGTAGAGGATTATATTCAATTACAAAAGATCGACCAAAAGGGTTAGTAAAAGCCTTTATAGATTATTTATATACTCCTCATGTGCAAAGAGATCTTATTCCAAAGAAAGGATTTATACCAGTTAAATAGTGAAAATTATCTCAAAATTAGTTTTTAGTATAAATATCTCTATCTTTATAGCTATTATCTTTTTATTAATTTACTTTTCAATACCTCTTTTAAGAGAGGGAGTTAATCCTTTTGGTAATTGGGATATTAAAAAAGGGGAGTATGGACTTTTGCCAATGATTATATCTACGCTTTTAATGGCAACTTTAGCTACTATATTGGCTTTTATCTACTCTTTAGCTATTGCTTTATATTTTAATTTAAAAAGATCTTTACTTATTGAGAGACTTTTATTAATTTTTGCTTTTATTCCCACAATTGTATACTCTTTAATTGGGGTTGTAGTTGTAGCTCCTTTTATTGCTAATTTTGGAGATTTTAATATATTTAATATCTTTAGTGCCTCTTTAATATTATCATTTTTATTGACTCCTACAATTACTACTTTTTTAATTGAATCTTTTAAAGGAGTAAAAAAAGAATATCTTTTACAAACCTTAGCATTAGGAGGAGATGAGATAGATTATCAATTAAAAGTTATGTTGCCTCTTGCAAAAAGAGATATATTTGCTGCTCTTATTTTAGGTCTTGCAAGAGGAGTAGGAGATACAATGGTGGCTTTAACTTTAGCAGGTAATTCTATCTCAATTCCTAAATCTATCTTTGATAGTGGAAGGAGTTTAACATCTCATATTCCTTTACAATTTGCCATAGATTTTGATTCAATAGAGTTTAAGAGTATCTATTTAAGTGCATTGGTGCTTTTAGCTATCTCTTTAATC
>JAADEQ010000010.1 GCA_013153345.1 Campylobacterota bacterium
GTGATTTTATTAAATAAAGATAAAGAGGAGATAAATACTACTTTAACTAATGAGGATGGGAAGTATCAATTTTGTAATTTAGCTCCAGGAGAGTATATTATTAAAGTAGAAAAACCAGCAGAGTATGACTCTTTTACTCTAAAAGATATAGGAGATGAGACTATTGATAGTGATGTTAATATGGATGGAGAGAGTGATATTATCTTATTAGAAAGTGCACAGGAGAATAATAATACAGATGCAGGGCTTTATAAAAAAGGGTGTTTGGGAGATTTTGTTTGGGAAGATAGTAATCAAAATGGGCTTCAAGATGAAGGGGAAGTTGGAGTTGATGGAGTAAGAATATATCTGCTTGATATAAATGGAACAATTTTAAATCAAACAATAAGTAGTAATGGGGGCTATTATGAGTTTTGTGGTTTAGAAGGAGAGTATAAGGTCCGATTTGATTTATCTTCTTTGTCTCAAAAATATCTTATTACTCAACCAAATGTGGGGAGTGATGAGAGTATAGATAGTGATGCAGACCCAATAACTGGTGAGAGCTCTTTTGTGGCTGTAAAGGCAGGGGAGTTTTATAAAGATTTAGATTTAGGAATATATAAAGCGCCTTCTTATTTGGAGATAAAGAAGTATACTCAAGATAGTAGTGGAGATTTTAAAGATGGGGTTAGTGAGATAGCTGTAGTTACAATAGGTTCAAAAATTATTTGGAGATATGATATTAAAAATTTGGCAAAGGTGACTATTAGTGATATTAAGGTAGTTGATGATAAAGAGGGAGAGGTTGATTGTCCAAAAGATATATTAGAAGGTGCTGAGGAGATGAGCTGTTTTAAAGAAGGAATTGTTAAAGAAGAGAGATATACAAATAGTGCAATTGTTACTGGAAAGATGCCAACTGGTGAGGAGGTAAGTGATAGTGATAGTAGTGAGTATATTGGAGTTAGAGAGCAAGATGACTCTATTTGTGTAGGGGATTATGTTTGGTATGATGAGAATTTAGATGGAATTCAAGATGATAATGAGCCCGGAGTTATTGGAGTTGAGGTAAGACTCTTAAGTATTGGGGGAGAGCTCTTATCGACTACAAAAACTGATGATAAAGGAAAATATAAGTTTTGTAATTTAGAGCAAAATAATGATTATATAATAAAGTTTATAGTTCCTAAGAGCTATTTGCCAACTAAGCAAGATATTGGTAGTGATTTAAAAGATTCAGATGCCAATAGAGAAGGAGAGGTTTTGGTTCAAAATATTACCCAAACAGATTATAGTTTTGATTTGGGTATATATTGTGAGTGTGATGACTATTTGGTAAATCCTCAAGATTATAAAGAGGTTGAAGCTCCATCAATGAATATATATATGATAGGAGTATTTTTAATAGGAATTGGAATCTTATTTAGAAGAAAAGAGGAGAAGTAGATTTGTTTCTCCTTAAATATTAATCTGGGGAAGAAGAGTAAAAAGATTCTCTCCTTATTAAATTTTACAACTCTTTTGCCCCCTTTAACTACTCTTCTTCCCTTGATTAGTATTTACACTAAATTTCTATTTTTTTAAACTTTTAAGCTTTTTTTAAAAAAATGTAAAGAGATTTTTTATTATAATATCATCCCGCTTGGGACTGCGTGAAGGGTTTTTATATAAAAAGCACCATTTATATAAGAGCCGGTTTAGTTTGACTCACTAAGCCACGCAAATAGTAGGTGCAAAATTAATTTAGGAGAACCTTTATGAAGGTAAGACCATCGGTTAAGAAGATGTGTGATGATTGTAAAATCATCAAGCGTAAAGGCATTGTTAGAGTGATTTGTAAAAATCCTAAGCATAAACAAAGACAAGGATAGATATGGCTCGTATTGCAGGTGTTGATTTACCAAAAAATAAGAGAATGGAGTATGCATTAACTTATATCTATGGAATTGGGTTAACTAGTTCAAGAAAGATACTTGATGCAACAGGGATTAGTTATGATAAGAGAGTTTATGAGTTAACTGAAGATGAGGCTGCAAAAATCCGTAAAGAGATTCAAGATAACTATATTGTTGAAGGGGACCTTAGAAAAAAGGTTATGATGGATATTAAAGCCTTAATGGATTTAGGAAACTATAGAGGTTTAAGACATAGACGTGGACTTCCAGTTCGTGGTCAAAGAACAAAAACAAATGCGCGCACTAGAAAAGGTAAGCGCAAAACTGTTGGTTCAGCTTAATTTAGGAGCAAGATAGGATGGCAAAGAAAAAAAAGATTAAAAAGCAAGTTGCAAGAGGAGTTGTTTATATTGCTGCAACTTTTAATAATACGGTTGTAACTGTTACTGATGAGATGGGAAATGTTTTAGCTTGGAGTAGTGCAGGAAGCCTTGGATTTAAAGGTAGTAAAAAATCGACTCCATATGCAGCTCAGCAAGCAGTTGAAGATGCAATGGCAAAGGCTAAAGAGTATGGAGTTAAAGAGGTTGGTATTAAAGTTCAAGGTCCTGGAAGTGGTAGAGAGACTGCAATTAAGAGTGTTGGTGCAGTAGAAGGTATTCGTGTAATATATTTTAAAGATATTACTCCACTACCACATAATGGATGTCGTCCTCCTAAAAAGCGTCGTGTATAAGACTAATAAACTATAATAAAATATTTGGCAAAAGGTAGATAAATGGCAAGATATAGAGGTCCAAGAGAAAAACTTGAAAGAAGGCTTGGTGTTGATTTGGGATTAAAAGGTGAGAGAAGATTAGCTGGAAAGAGTGCACTTGAGAGAAGACCTTATCCTCCTGGTCAACATGGACAGCGTCGTGCAAAGATTAGTGAATATGGTATGCAGCTTCGTGAGAAGCAAAAAGCTAAATTTATGTATGGAGTTAGTGAAAAGCAGTTTAGAAATCTATTTAGAGAGGCTGCTAGAAGAGAGGGAAATACAGGAGAGGTTTTAATTCAGCTTCTAGAGCAAAGACTTGATAATGTTGTATATAGACTTGGATTTGCAACAACTAGAGCATTTGCAAGACAGCTTGTAAACCATGGGCATATTTTAGTTGATGGAAAAAGGGTAAATATTCCTTCATATAGAGTAAAACCTGGTCAAAAGATTGAGGTTAGAGAAAAGAGCAAAAATAATCCACAAATTCGCCGCTCAATTGAGCTTACAAACCAAACTGGTATTGTTGATTGGGTTGATGTTGATAAAGAAAAATTATTTGGAATTTTTACAAGAATCCCTGAAAGAGAAGAGGTTAAGATTCCAGTAGAAGAGCGCTTTATCGTTGAGTTATACTCTAAATAATAGCTAAAGGCTTAAAGAATGGGAAAAATTAAAGTTGCTCCTTATATTCCTGAAGAAGTGGATATGAAGGAGATTGGAAAGAATAGAGCTGAGATTTCAGCTTGGCCTTTTGAGAGTGGATTTGCAATTACTCTTGCTCATCCACTAAGGCGTTTAATGCTTGGAAGCTCTATTGGGTATGCTCCAATCTCTTTAAAAATTGATGGTGTGCAGCATGAATTTGACTCAATTCGTGGAATGAAAGAGGATATTGCTGTATTTATTATAAATTTAAAAAATATTAGATTTAAAATCAAAGGTGACCTTGATAGAGCAGTTGTTAGCTATAGTTTTAAGGGTCCTAGAGAGATTACTGCCAAAGATTTAGAGAATGACCAAGTTGAGATATTAAATGATGATTTGCATTTAGCAACTCTTAATCAAGATGGAGAGCTAAATTTTACAATTGAAATTGCAAAAGGTATAGGGTATGTTCCAAGTGAGGAGCTAAGAGATAGCATTGATAGTGATGCTATTGTTTTAGATGCCTTTTTTTCGCCAGTTATTAAGGCAAACTATAAAATAGAGAATGTTTTAGTAGAAGATAATCCAAACTTTGAGAAGATTGTGTTTGATATTGAAACAGATGGCAGAATCTCTCCAAGAGAGGCATTTGGAAATGCTCTTGAGACTATGAATAAGCAGATGCAAGTCTTTAGCAAGGTTTTTGATTTAGATTTAGAAGCAACTAGAACAAAAGGTAAGAGTGAGAGTCTATTAAAGACTCTTTTAATTCCAATTGATATGTTAGGACTTAGCACTAGAAGTTATAACTCAATGGAGAAGGCTGGAATCAAGTTTCTTGGTGAACTTGTGTTAATGGGTGAGCATGAGATTAAAGCAATTAAGAATCTAGGGAAAAAATCTCTTGATGAGATTATGAGTACCCTAGAGCAGTATGGGTTTGGAAAAGATTATCAGTTAGATAGCAAAATTAGAGCTGAGCTTATTGAAAAGATTGAGACTTTAAAAGCTAAAAACGAAAAAGAAGAAAAAGGATCGGCTAATGAGGCATAGACATGGATATAGAAAGCTTGGAAGAACTTCTTCTCATAGAGCTGCGCTATTAAAAAATTTAGCAATAGCTTTGACTAAAGAGGAGAGAATTGAGACAACTCTTCCAAAAGCAAAAGAGCTTAGAAAATATTATGAAAGATTAATTACTAAAGCTAAGAAGGGTGACTTTAATGCTCATAGAGCTGTTTTTGCAAAGCTTCAATGTAAATATAGTACTAAAAAGTTAGTTGAAGAGATTGCGCCAAGATATAAAGATAGAAATGGTGGATATACTAGAATTATAAAGACTAGAATTCGCCGTGGTGATGCTGCAGAGATGGCAATTATTGAAATTGTTTAATTAGACCTTTTTGGTCTAATTTTCCTCCAAAAATTCTTCCTATATATAGATTTTTCCAAAAAGTTAACATTTTTTTAATATTTTTTTATTTTTTTGTATTATTTTTTTAACTTTATTTAAGAGGTGTGATATAATATTGTAATAATTAATATTATTTAATAATAGTTTTGTATGAGAGAAAGGTATCATATGGATATAGAAAGTCTATTAAATAGTGCAGAGAGATATTTTTTAAATAAAGAGTATGAGATGGCAATGAGGTTTTACTCTATTGCGCTTGGAGTTGATAGAGATAATACAGAAGCTTATATAGGAGTTATTCTATCAGATTTTGGAATGGATTATAAAGAGGATGCTCAAGTTTTATACTACTACTATCAGAGTAAAAAGAGTACTACCAAAGAGCCAAAAAAGATGGTTGAGCAGTTAATTAGCTCTTTTTTATCAGAACTAAACTCCATAAAAGATATATTTGAGCTAATTGATGCTGATATGGCTTTTAATGAAGGGATAGAGTATGAGGATTTTTTGAGTATAGTAGAGGAGAAGTCAAATTTTAAAGAGGCGTTTGAGGATGCAATATTCTCTACTAAAGTTATTATCTCTCAAAAGTGGCAATTTATAGATTTTATTAAAAAATTAACGGAGAATGGTTACTACTCAGTTGCTCTAGATTATCTAGAGGCTCATGCTCCTTTATATGAGAATGACCAAGAGATTTTGAAGCTTTACTCTTTGCTTCCAAAGGGTAAAGTATAATGTATAAGCTGGATGAGAATAGTTTTATAAGTGAAGATAGTAGAGAGATAAAAGAGGGTGTATATTTTTTAAAGAGTGCTCAAAATAAAAAGTATATTAATACTCTTCCTTCTAATAGTTTAATATTGACCCCTAAAGAGCTTATTAAAAAGTGGGGGTTAGATAGTTTAAATATTATTGGAATTACAGGCACTAATGGAAAAACAACAACAGCAGCAATTATCTATTCTATTTTAAATGATTTGGGAGAAAAGGCTGCATTGCAAGGGACAAGAGGATTTTTTGTAGATGATGAGAGAGTAGAAGATAAGAGTTTAACAACTCCATCAATTTTACAAACTCTATATAATATGAAAAGGGCAAAGGAGAGGGGAGCTAAATATTTTGTAATGGAGGTTAGCTCTCATGCAATTGACCAAAATAGAATAGAAGATATCAATTTTGCTCTAAAGATATTTACTAATGTGACTCAAGACCATCTAGATTACCATAAGAGTATTGAGGAGTATAGGGCAGTAAAGAGTAGATTTTTTTTAGATGAGAGCTTGAAGTTAATTAATAAAGATGAGGCAAAAAAGATTGTATTTAATGAGAAGAATGCCTATACATATGCCCTTGATGAGGCGGCTACTTTTAAGGTTGAAGCTTTTAGTTTAGTAGATGGAATTACAGGAGCAATTAATTATCTCTATAAGGAGATGGCTACTTTTCACTCTCCTTTAAGGGGGCTCTTTAATGTATATAATATTACTGCAGCTGTTGGAGGGGTAAAGCTTCTTACCAATAGACCATTAGATGAGATTTGTGAAGTGGTTGAGAATTTTGGAGGAGTTAGTGGGAGAATGGAGGTTGTCTCTACAAATCCAACTATTATTGTAGATTTTGCTCATACTCCAGATGGGATGTTTAAGGTATTAGATAGCATAAGAGATAAAGATATTGTTGTGGTATTTGGAGCTGGAGGGGATAGAGATAGAGATAAAAGAGGAAAGATGGGATTAGTTGCGGCAAAGTTTGCTAAGAGAATCTATATTACTAGCGATAATCCAAGAAGTGAGGAGCCAGAGGCTATAATAGAAGAGATTGCAAAGCCAATTGAGCAAAAAGAGGGGGTGGAGAAGATTGTAGATAGAAAAGAGGCTATCTTTAAAGCGGTTCGTGAGTTAGATAAAGAGAGAGAGGTATTATTGATTTTAGGAAAAGGGGATGAGAGTTATATTGAGATAAAAGATAAAAAGATTCCTTTTGATGATAGAGAGGTGGCAAAAGAGGCATTAGAGGCAATTAGAAGTTAATGGAGATACTCTCATCAATTATTTTTGTCTATACCTTTATATTTTTGGGCTTTTTGGCAAAGAGGATATTTAAAGATAGGATTGATAGTAAATCTTTAACTATTATATCTATCTATTTTATGCAACCCTTTGTGACTATTTGGGGATTTTCTATTACTAAGTTGGAGTTTTCTCATCTAAAAGTGGTTGCAATTTATCTTTTTATTATTTTAATCCTTTTGATTCCAACAATATTTATTGGAAAGCTACTCTTTAAAGATGCAAAAGCGCGCTCTATCTTTACTATTGCAGGATTTGTTGGTAATACTGGCAATATTGGTATCCCTTTGGGAATAGCTCTTTTTGGAAAAGAGAGTGCTATCTATACTACTTTAATCAATTTAGCCAATGTATTTATTATATATGGTCTGGGGGTATATATCTACTCTAGGGGGAGTTTTAGTATAAAGCGCTCTATTTTAAATGTATTTAAGATTCCAATGATTCCAGCTGCTGTTGTTGGGATTTTAATTAATATATTTCAGGTTCCTCTATCTGCTCAAATAAAAGAGCTTTTGTTAATGGGGGCTTATAATGGAATAGTTTTGCAGCTATTCTTATT
>JAADEQ010000025.1 GCA_013153345.1 Campylobacterota bacterium
GTATAGGTATTAGAAGGTGCCTCTACTTTTTTAATTTGTGGCTTTTTATATACCTTTTTCGCAGTTGCTTTTATATTCTTATCTTTTGCCTTTACTATAACCTTATTATTTTCACTCTTACTCTCCACATTAAGAGCAAACTTTTTATGCTTATACTTTTTGCCTCTCTTTAAGACTGAGTGTTTTTCATAATTGATTTTAGTAATATACTCCTTCTGACTCAAATCCTTCTTAAATCTCTTATATAAGCGATTATATAAAGAGTTAAGATTTCTCTCTTTAGCGTGAGCGATATTTTTTGTGATGAATGAGTTAGAGGAGTTTGAAGTTAGATGCTTGTTTGGAGTCTCTTTTACAAAGTTTATTTCATATAGATTACAATCTTGATTTTTATTCACCCCCTCCGAGCAGGGCAAAGAACCTGGTGCATGTTCCACGCCTAAACAAACTAGCGCAGCAGGTATAAAACCATTTTTATATTTTTTTAACATTGGCATCCTTTCAGACTAATTTAAAATATCAATTAGTTCGCGCATTATATTATTTTTCTCAATAATTTTCAAATGCACCACTCTTTTCTTAAACAAATTAACAATTTTATCTGTTATTTTAACATTAAATCTAGCAGAAATCAAATTTAATGCCTCTTTGTCATTTGTAACATTTAGTCCCAAAGATTGTGCAATAACAGGACTAAATTTTGTCCACTCTGCTGTCGAATATGCTACCATTGGTATCACTTGAGAATTTTTTTCCTTAAAAGCTTTTATTGTAGTAGCAGTATGAGGGTCCATTATATAATTTTTTTGCAAAATATACTCTTTTATTGTATCTAAAACCTCTTTTTGGGTCGAAAAAGTAGCATCAAAATCTTTTTGAATTTCCTTAAGCTCATCTGGAGTTAACTTATAATATAGATTTTTATTAAGTGATTCCATAAGCTCTTTTGTTCTTGCTGCTCCAAATTTATCAAATAAAACCCTCTCTACATTTGAACTCTTTAAGATATCCATCGCTGGAGAGTTGGTTTGAATAAGCTTTTTATTGCGTAAATCATATACACCACTCTTAATAAACTCTGTTAAAATATTGTTCTCATTTGAGGCAATAATAATCTTTTTAATAGGCACTCCAGCCTTTTTTATATAATAAGCTCCCAATGCATTCCCAAAATTTCCACTTGGAACTATTAAATCAATCTCTTCTCCCATCTCAATAGCCTTTTGGCGCACCAACTCCAAATAGCTATGTATATGATAGATTGTTTGAAAAATAATTCTTCCAAAATTAACAGAGTTAGCAGCAGATAGCTTTAGCTCCTTTCTCTTCAAAAACTCATTAAACTCTTTTGAAGATAGCAGACTCTTAAGAGCAGCTTGAGCATCATCAAAATCCCCCTTAATACCTAACACATGCAAATTTGGAGCATCTTCAGTTACCATCTGCAAACGCTGCACATCACTAGTTCCCCCTTCTGGATATAAACAGACAACCTCTATATTTTCTTTATTTTTAAATGTCTCTAAGGTAGCTGGCCCAGTATCTCCACTAGTTGCAGCCATAATAAGATATCTCTCTCCTCTTTGCTTTGCTAGCTCAGATAAAATAACTCCAAAAGGCTGCAAAGCCATATCTTTAAAGGCTCTTGTTGGACCATGAAATAGCTCACTAATATATAGATTATCCTCCAATTTAACAACAGGCACTGGATTATCTTTATCATCAAACTCATCATATCTACTAATAGCCTTATCAATCAACTCATCTGAGATATCTATATCAAATCTCTTTAATACATCCTTAGCAAGGCTTTTATAGTCTGATGTAAGATGAGAGTTTAAAAACTCCTCATCAAACTTTGGAAGAGTCTTTGGAGCATAAAGCCCTCCATAACTTGCCATAGGAGATAATATCGCTTCACTAAAGCTAACCTCTGGTGCCTTTTTTCCATCATTTCCTCTTGTCTCAATCAATCTCACAACCACTTCCTTAAAAATTTTTTGCAATTATATCTAAAAAAATAGTTTATAACTCAATACATGTTCCTATACCACTGCTAGTTAAAATCTCTAACAATAAAGAGTGCTCTAACCTTCCATCAATAATATGAGCCTTCTTTACTCCACCCTTTAACGCCTCAATTGCCGCATTTACCTTTGGAATCATACCTCCACTAATTACCCCCTCTTTAATGAGCTCATTAGTCTTAGCAATAGTTAAAGTTTTAATAAGCTTCTTATCTCTATCAAGCACCCCTTCAGTATCGGTTAAAAATAGCACCTTTCTAGCCTTTAGAGCAATAGCTATTTTACTAGCAGCTAAATCTGCATTTATATTAAAGCCTGGATGGTTTAGCTTTGAAGCAGTAGCAATTGGAGCAATCACTGGCACAAACCCATCATCTAAAATATTAAACACAATTGATGGATTAATCTCCTCAATTATGCCAGTATATCCAAATCTTCCCTCATCTTTTGGAATAGCCTTTATAAAGTTTGCATCTTTTCCAGAGATTCCAATAGCCTTTGCCTCATAACTATTTAATAAAGAGACAATATTTTTATTAATCTCTCCACTAAGCACCATCTCAACAACTCTCATCGCCTCTTTTGAGGTAACTCTTTGCCCATCAATAAACTCACTCTTAATATTTAACTCATCTAATAAACTAGTAATACTCTTTCCTCCACCATGAACTACTACTGGCTTCATTCCAACAGCTTTTAAAAGAGCAATATCTTGTGCAAACTTCTCTTTTAAGCTATCACTAGTTTGAGCAGAACCTCCATACTTTACTACAATAATATCCCCTCTAAATTTGGTAATATATGTCAAAGCATCTAGTAGAGTCTGAACCGTTTCAATCTTCTTTTTCATCTACAAACCTCTCAATCTCTCTTAAAATTTCCAAATTAATATGCAATTTTAACTCCAAAACTTCAATATCTAACTTAAACTCCTCTAACTTTACAAAATCTTTAGAGGTGCTCAATATCCTATTTGCTCCAACCTCTTTCATCTTTTTCTCTATTATCTCCTTATCAAAAAAAGAGTGGTCACTAAGATAGTAGCTCCCAACAACATTTGAAGGGAGATATCTTTTTAATCTTTGAGGCTTAGAGATTGCAGTAACTAATAAAAACCTATCTTTATCTCTACTCTCTACCCTCACCTCTCTTTTAAAATCTCTTCCCTCTTTTAACACCAAATTAGCATACTTTTTTGTAAAATAAAACTCTCTTAAACCTCCAGCTGGCAAAGGAAACCTATTTTTAATCTCATAAGGCTCCAATAAAATATCAAACTTTTTTATATTAACCTTTGAAAAGCCATCATCCAAAATTACCAAATCTACCCCTCTTCTCTTTAGATACTCAATCCCCTCTCCTCTATCTTCACTAACTACCACCTCACATCCACACTCCTTTGCAACAACCATCGCCTCATCACCACATCTTCTTACATCACAAACAATCTCTCCACCCTCTTTTACAGCAACTAAACCCTTTGACTCTCTCTTATACCCCCTTGAGAGATACCCAACCTTTAAACCTTTAGCCTCAAAATAGTTTATCAATTCAATAGCAAATGGGGTCTTTCCACTTCCTCCAATAACCAAATTCCCAATACTAACTATCTTAACTCCAAAATCTTTTGGTTTAGCAAATAGCCTCCTTAGATATAAAGCCCCTCCATATAAAAAGGCCAACGGAAGCAAAGAGAATATTAAAGGATAATCTATCTTTTTGGGAGAAAATAGGACTCTTTCAATATATCTATATATGGTTTCTTGCAACTTCTTTTACCACTTTAGTAACATATTTTGCCTCATCTTTACTCATTTTTCCATTGCAAGGCAAAGAGAGTATCTTTTGGTAGATATTAAGAGCATTTGGAAATGAGGTTACCTTAAGATTATACTTCTTTTTATAATAGGAGGTAAAGTTTAGAGGAATATAGTGGAGCTTAACCTCAACACCCCTACTTATTAGCTCTCTAGCAAATGCATCTCTATTTTTTTCTATCTCAATAATAAAATAACTATAAAGATGGTCATCTCTTCTTATTGGCAAGGTAATATGAGGAGTATCTTTTAGCTCTTCAAAATATATATTTGCAATCTCTCTTTTTTGTCTAAGAAGCAACTCCCTTTGATGCAAAAGCTTCTCTAAAAAGAAGGCATTTATATTATCCAGTCTATAATCATACCCAACATCAACAACATCATATATATATGAGAGCTCTCTATTTGGATAGATTAAACCATGATTTCTTAGCAACTTTCCTCTTTTAAAATGCTCCTCACTATTAAATCCAATAATAGCCCCTTTTAAATTATTATCAAATCTATAATTCAAAGAAAAAATAGCTATATCAGACTCTACTTTTATCTTACTTCCTGTAATTGGAGCATCTGTAAAATCCTCAATAATAATTAGATTATTCTCTTTAGCTATCTCTTTTATTTTTGCAATATCTTGCTTTAGCCCAGCAAAATGGCTTACAATAATTGCCCTTAACTTTTTGCTTCTATTTTGCTTTATACTATTCTTTAGAGCATCAATATCTAAATGGTAGCTTCTTGGCTCAATATCAACAAAGATAGGCTCACTATCAAAGTGTCTAATTGCCTCTGGCACATCCACATATGAATTGATTGCACAAACTACCTTATCCCCTCTTTTTAACTCAATTGCTAAAAGAGCTAGATGCAAAGCTAAAGATGAGTTTGCCACACTAAGAGTATAGTTAGTATTTGTTAGCTCTTTAAACTTGGACTCAAGCTTTAAAGGTGCCTCTTCTAAATTATCATAAAAGTTTGCTCTATTAATCTCAATTAAGTTCTTTATCTCAGAGGCTCTATAAAAAGGAATCTTTCTCATATTCAATCCTTAAAATTAGCACTTCTTAGCACCAAGCTCTATTAGCTCTTCACAACTAAAGCCAGCCATCTTTCTAGCTTCAATATTAAAACCTTTAGCCTTTGGGACTAAGTTATATCTCTTTATTATATCTATATAAGTTTGCTTATAGTTTAATTTCTTCTTATGGCATAAATATTTAAACCACTTATCACCCTTTTTAACATGCTCTATCTCATCAATATATATAACCTCCAATGCATCAACCACTTTTTTTGAGATTGAAAGCTTAGAGTTAGCCTTAATTTTATTAATTATTACTCTATTTACATCTAATCCACTAGCCTCATGATATCTAGGCACCACTGCCATTCTATCTAATAAAGAGCTATTAGTCCTCTTTCCAATATCAAATAGAGCTCTATGAACTGGCAAATCTCCATAAAAACTACCTAACTCTTTTAAAATCTCCTCTATCATCTTAAAGTGTCTAATCTCATCTGCTGCCACATTAAGCCAATCTATCTTAAACTCATTTGGCATATCAAAACGATAAGCTGCATCAAGAGCCAAATCAATTGCACTATACTCAATATGGGCAATTGAGTGAAGCAGAGCAATAAGCCCCTCTTTAGTATCAAGCCTCTTTCTACTCCTTACCTCATACCCTTTTACAATTTTGCAAATATCGCTATAAGATGGCTTGTCAAAAACCTTAGGAGATTCAAAACCAAAGCTGCTATTTTCTTTACAAAACTTTAGCGCCTCATTTACTATAAGCTCTTTTGTGTTAATATTGCTTGAGGTTAATGCAGTCTCTAAATCTTTATAAAAATTCATAAGGAGTATTATAACATATGGAAATAAAATTTAAACCAATGGGAGTTTATGCAACAAATTGCTATATTTTAACTACTAATAATAAAGATATCATAATAGACCCTGGTGTTGATGCTACAAATTGGGTCTTAAAAAATGTCAAAAATCCAGTTGCTATCTTAAATACCCATGGCCATTTTGACCATATCTGGAGCAATAGCGAACTATCAAAAAAGCTAAATATTCCAATATATTGCCCAAAAGATGATGCTTTTATGTTAGAAAATGACCCCTTTAACTATGGAACCCCAAAGAGTAAAGCCTCCTTTTTAGTAGAGCCAGATAGCCAAATAGATATAGAAGGAGTTAAGCTTAAATTTTGGCACTTTCCAGGCCACACTCCAGGATGCAGCGTAATTGAGTATAATGATATCTGGTTTAGTGGAGATTTTCTATTTAAAGGCTCAATTGGAAGATGGGACTTTCCTTACTCTAATAAAGATGATATGGTAAATAGCCTTTATAAAGTAAAAAGATTTAAAGAGGATAAAAAGCTCCTACCAGGCCATGGAGAGTTTACCACCCTAAAAGAGGAGCTTAAAAATATTGATGGATGGATTAGGTATGTAAAAAATTCATAATATCACCCAAAAAATCTATATTTTTTAGTATGAAATTAACGCTTTTTATGATATACTATAGATATTTTCGATAAAAAAGGGTAATATTATGAGAAAAATAGCTCTAAGTGCACTATTGGCACTAATGTTATATGGAGGCGACCACGACCTATACCCTCAATCTATCTCGCTGGTAATGGGGTATTCTATCAACTCTACAGATTCAAATTTAGAAAACTCCTTAATTCATGGGCTTAGATACACCCAAAATATATATAATGCAAGCCCTTGGGCAGTTGATGCCTTTCAACTAGCCTTTGATATGGCCTCAGATATAGAGTATCTAACATTTGATGAATCCACCTCAGTAGCTAGATTTGCTGGAAACCTACTTTGGACAATGGATAATCCAAGCAATCTTACCCCATTTTTTCTATTTGGAGCTGGAGTTAGTTATGTAACCCATCCAAAAGAGCCTCAAAGCTCTCTCTCTTTATTTAGCAATATAGGAGGTGGAGTGGAGATGAACATAAGGAGTGATATTGCTTTAGTTAGTGAAGTTAAATATATCTATGAAGACCCTAAAAAGCGCTATTTAAACACCAATGTAGGGCTAAAATTTAGCTTTGGAGATTAATTTAATCTCCACCCTACCACTCAATTTTTTGAGTTCGTCTACCTTGAGCCTTTAATTCTCCTAAATGTCCTGCCTTACCAAGTCCTGACCAGTTGTGAGCTGAAGGGATAAAGCGTATCTTAAAGAGTATATTTGGTGGTGCATCAATATATTTATTATATAATAACCATGAGGAATTACTTACCATTTGAGCTGCTGGAGCAACCTCAATTGTAAAAGGTCTCTCACTTAACTTTTCACTCTTTAAAGATACATTAACATCTTTTGCCACTCCATTAATAAAACTCTCTACAACAGCTGGCTTAATAGTCGCATATGAAGGCTTATTAATCTTTAAA
>JAADEQ010000112.1 GCA_013153345.1 Campylobacterota bacterium
TATTTTTATATAACACAATTTTACTATAATATTTTTATAATTTTCTTAAATGGCTATTTTTTTACTTAAAACTCCTTTTTTATAAATTTAATTTAAAAAAAAAGAATTATATCCTTTCTTCATCTATAAGCTTTACCCAGATTTTACTTATATAAACTCTATAAAATGGAAAAAGTAAAAAGAAAGTGTTTCTTAATGAAACAAATAAATAAAATCTACATTTCAAAATGAAAGAAAATAAAATTTTTTCGAGTTTTTTGAAGCTAAAAGAAGAAATCAAAAACCTTCACTATTAAAAGCTCTTTTAAGCTCTTAATGGTGGAGGTGAGGGGAATCGAACCCCTGTCCTGAAGCAGCTAGAACTATGACTCTACATGCTTAGATGGTGTTGTTAGAATTTCGCTAAGGTTTGCACAACACCCAAAGCTACCCTTAGCTAGCCTAAAAAATTCATCAATAGGCTAGGCAACCTATTGATATAGCTACATCTTTGTGATGCCTAAATAGCTTATGTAGCCTCAGCTATTTAGACAGCCCAAACCATATTTGACTTACGCAGCAGCGTAAGCTGGGCGATAATCTGTATTGTTTGCGTCTATTTTATTTGAGCTTGATAACGCAGTGGCTCATCTGCGACATGCACATAGCTCCGACTGCTCCAGTCGAAACCAAGTCACCCCCTCTTTAAAATAGGGATAAATTTATACCAAATTTCTACTAATTTGTCAATATATTATAGCATATTTTTAACTATTTAACTCTTTTTTAGCCCTAATTAGCCAAACTACTCCAAAAATAATAAAAGGAATACTAAGTATTTGTCCCATTGAAAGAGGCAAAATATTAGCAAACTCACTTTGAGGGGTTTTAAAGTATTCTAATAAAAATCTTATACTAAAAGCTAGCGTTAAAATAAGAGCAAACCCTATTTGAGTAAACCGCTCAAAAGGAAGCTTTATATATAACCATAAAGATAGCAAAAAGATAAAAAAGTAACCTAAAGCTTCATATAAAACAACTGGATGCCTCTTTAGATTATCCACTTTTAAAAATATAACTCCCAAAGCTGAATCAGTTGGCAATCCAACAATCTCTGAATTAAAAAAGTTTCCAACTCTAATAAAAGTAACAACTATTAAAGTAGCCAATGCAGCCCTAGATAACATCCATAAAAAATCTATCTTATAACGTTTACAAAACAAATAGATAGCTACAATTGCCCCAATTACTCCTCCATGACTAGCAAGCCCTCCCCTCCACACATAAAAAATCTCTACTGGATGGGCTAAAAAGTAGTCCAAATCATAAAATATGATATGAAACGCTCTTGCTCCAATAGTAATTCCTATAATTAAATATATAAAAAAGCTCTCTAAAAGTTTAGGGTTCTTATTCTCTCTTTTAAATATCCACTCTCCCAATAGATAAGCAAATAAAAGCCCAAGAGCAAAAAATATTCCATACCAATGTATCTGCACACCTCCAATAGATATAGCAATTGGGTCTATATTATTAATCATCTATCTCCTTTGCTCTAAATAAAAAGCTATTTTTGCAGCTGTTGAAATACAAGGAGCTTTTGGCTCAAAATTATATCTATTTACAAAAGATGGAATAGAAGATGGAAGTTTAAATTTAGAGAACTCCTCTTTGGCACTCTGCTTAGCCTTAAAAAGAGCCATCTGCAAACGTGAATAAAAGTTAACTGCTCCATCCCCTGAAGTCTCTAAAGAGATAAAATTAGCATCTTTAAATTTAGAAGTAACTAAACTTTGAATCCCATCACTAACCCCACTACTTGGCATACACCCAAACGGCTTTACAGAAACAACCAAATGAGCACTCTTATGCTTTATAGCCTCCAAAAGATGAGCCACCTCCAAATGCCCCTCTCCTCCATTACTATCAACTGGGTAGTAATCTTTTGCTATTTTATATAGATAATCCATATTAGCCAACTCATATCCCTTTAGACCAATTGCTTTTGCATAAAGATTAAAAGTAGCTCTAATTGAGTATTTTGCCCCCAAAATAAGAGTCTTTTTTTTTGCTTCACTAAAATCTACTAACCCTTTACTATCAAGACCCTCTTTTTGCTCCCTTAAATATTCAGCCTCCCAGATATTTAGAAGAATTCTATTAATAAGGGGCTGAGAAATCACCTCTGCTCCTTGCTCTTCTAAAAATTTATGAATTTGATAATTTCCATCACTTCTAGTCATTGCAGCCCAAAACTCCCCCATCACCATAACTTTTGGCTTTGGAACAACTCTATTTAGGCTCAATTTTTCTAACTCTTTTCTGCAGCTATAGAGCTCTCTTATTAAAGAGCGCCTATTTTTTAGAGCCTCTACAATTTTATCTTCACACCTCTTTAAGACCTTATCAACCTCTCCTTTATTAAGCTCATAAGGTCTTAACTTATCCCCTAAAATAGTTAAAATATCTGCAATAATAGCAGCTTTAGTTAAAATAATAAAAAATTTTGGACTAAACTTTACAATCTGCTCTTGAGCTTCTTGAAAAATATTCCCATTATGCTCAAAACTAACAACTCTAAACCCATCAAACCCAGCATCTCTTAAGGCCTTTTTATATTCCGTTATATACATTCCAAATCTACACGGCCCACACCCATTAGCAGTCACATGAACATATCTTCTAATAATCTCCTTAGTTGGAATCTTCTTTTCATCCCTTAAATAGATTAGATATTTAATCAAATTTCCAACGGTAAAATAGGTAGGAGAGCATTGAGCCTTATTTCCATACATCTTTCCAAGCTCATAAGAGCGATAGGTTGCATTTGGTAAAAATATATACTCCTCTCCCACAGAAGCTGCAGCTGCTTGCAAAATTCTCTCTCTTGTTAAAGTAAGACCTCCAAACAATAAAATAGTCTCACTTTTAGGGGCATACTCAATTTGTTTAGAGTCTAAATTATAATTAATACTCATTAATATACCTTAGCAAAGTTTAAAAAGATTATATCATATTTTATTAAACCCTAAAAAGGGTTTAATAGTAGAGATAGTAGGAAAAAAAGATATTAAAATGGCTCAACTATTACTTTTGCAGTAGAGATAGCTCCTGTTGCATCTTTAATAGTATAATAGAAAAAGTCTCTTCTATTTTTATCACAACTATACTCTATTTTATTATCTTTAATATTAGCCTCTCCATAGCGCGGTTTAGAGACCTTTATAATTTCAACATCTGAGCATAGTTCATCATTTTTTAACACATCAATTAATATTGTATCTCTACCCTCTTTTCTTACTCTATCTTCTTTAGCAACACTCTTAGTAAAGCTATATCTATTTTTTACATTTAGAGTAACTTTAGAAGTTGCTTTATTTCCTGCTCTATCTCTTACTCTATACTCAATCTTATCAACTCCCTCTTTAGTTGCTATATACTCAATCTTATTATCTACTATCTTAGCTACTCCACAAGTTGGGGTAGAGATTGAATCAAGTACCAATCCTCCACTATCACTTCTATCATTAACTAATACATCAATTACTACTCTATCTCCCACTTTAGTTGTTACACTATCCTCTTTTGCAATAGGAGCAGAAGCTACCTTATCTTTTACCTCTATTTTTACAGCCGCTACATTTGATTCACTCTTACCATCAGTTGCAATATATTCACATACATCCTCTCCAACAAAATCTCTATTAGGAGTATAGGTAAGAGTATTTCCCTCTATTACTACCTTTCCATGGTTAGGCTTTTTTACTATTTTAAAATTAAGAGGGTCTAAATCTCTATCTTCTCCTTTTAAACCAATTTGTATAGGCTGATTCTTAGTAGTAGAACCATTTACATTAGAAGCAACTGGAGCACTATTTGAATTACCTTTTAAACTGCTCAAAGCAATATAACAATTAGCTCTTCCAGCTGTAGCTACTTTATTATTTAATCCATCTTTCTTCTCAGCACTATTTTTAATAGCATTTACTATATCTTTAACATTTGCTTCTGGGTTTGCTGCTTTTATTAGAGCTGCTGTTGCTGTAACATATGGAGTTGCAACTGAAGTTCCATTTAAATATCCATAACTATTATTTGGAAGAGTACTTAAAATATTCTCCCCACATGCTGCCACATCTACACTATTCTTTCCATAATTAGAAAAAGATGCCAATCTATCTTGCTGATTAGTAGCAGCTACACTAATAATATTAGAAGCTTTGTAACTTGCTGGATAGACTGGCTCTTTATCAATATCTTTTCCTTCATTTCCTGCAGCTGTACAAAATACAATTCCAGCATCTCCAAGTTTTTTAATAGTTCTTTCCATAATATCGCCCGAACTTCCCCCAGCACTTCCATAACTCGCATTTACTGCAACAATATTCACTCCTTTCTTCTTCTGTTCTAAAATGTAATTAAGCCCCTCCAAAATATCACTATTATACCCATATCCATTTGGTCTAAAAACCTTTACTGCCATTAATTGAGCTTTTTTAGCAACTCCTGTTACTCCAACTCCATTATCCCCAACTGCTCCAATAACTCCTGCTATATGAGTTCCATGATAGTGACCATTTTGGTCAAATGGCGCATCTGGCATTGGGTCTTCATCATTATTTCCCTCATTATCTCCTGCAAAATCATACCCAGAACAACTATTTCCACTCCACATATTATCTACTAAATCTTCATGAGTATAATCAACTCCAGTATCCAAAATAGCAACCACTACATCTTTGCTACCCTCGCTAATTTGCCAAGCCTCCTCAATATCCATATCTGCATCTTTTACACCTCTTTTGCCATTAACCTCTTGAGCCACATTCTTTATAGCCCAAAGCTTATCAAAATATGGGTCATTACAAGTTGCATAAGGTATATTAATATAATTTGGTTCAATCTTTTCTACCATAGAGTTTAACACAGGGTTTATCTCTATCATCTTCTTAATCATATCCATCTGCATTGATGGAACCTTAATATGAATAGTATTTAAATTAGGAAGAGCTTGATGAGAGAAATTTTTATCACCTACTGCAGATGAGAAAAACTTTATAAACCTATTACTATCAGCTCCCTCTTTTAATAAAATGATTACCTCCGATGGAGCATATTTTTGTGAAGGCTTTGGAACAACCATATTAATATTATTTATAGTTGAAACTGCAAAATTTTTAATTGTATCTTTTGCAAAAAGATTTGAAAAAACCAGTGAAGCTGCCACCATTGAAAACATTAATTTTTGATTCATCTGAACTCCTTTATTATAAATATGAGTGTATTAAGCTAATACATCAAAATTTTAAAAATAGGTGGTTAATGAGAGGTTAATAGATATCAAAGTGCAATTAAGTTATTAAAAATATATCTTTTTCTTATTCTTCCACCTTATAAAAATATACCTCCTTTCTATTTTTTATATTATCTATTTCATATTTTTCTCCCTGAGCTTAAGAATTTTAAAAGTATCCCAAAAAATGACAATATCTATATTTTTACTATCTTAAATATTAGAGTTTGAGCAATTTTTATTCAAAAAATAGTAATTTTATATATTTTAGCCTAAAAATTGCCTATTTTTTACTCAATAAATATGTCAAAAATTGATTCATATCATATTTTTTACATCTTTAACTATATAAAATCTCTTTTGTCAGTGTAATTTCTAGGAGGAAAATATGAAGTTTGAGACATCGCTTGAGTTGTTGCGTTTCCATGCTGTAGCATATACCATATATGCTTTGTTTATTGTGTCCTTAATTGCTTGGTTTGCCTATAATCTAACTAGAAAAGAGAAGGCAAAAAGTGTTGTTAGGATTCCTTTTTATGGCTATATGGCCTTTTTAGTCGCAGGTGGGGTTGGACACCATATATTTACCTATAATACAATTCCTTGGGTTGAAGAGGATATTATAAGAGACAATATAAAGCCAGACCAGGTTGTTAAAGGTTATATTAAAGAGCATAAATGGAATATGGAGTTTCCAATAAAAATTAAAGCTCACACAAGGGTGCTTTTTGATATTGATAGCAAAGATTTAATGTATGGCTTTGGAATATTTAGAAAAGATGGAACAATGGTTACTCAAATGCAAGTAAATCCAGGAAGCAAAAACGATTTACTTTGGACTTTTCATGAGTGTGGAGTTTTTGATATAACCTCAACTGAGTATGCAGGGCCAAATCAATATAACCATGAGGGAAAAGATTTAATGTTTGTTAAAGATGCAGTTATTGTAGAAGGTTGTAAAGGAGAGAAAAAATGAGTTTTATGAAGAATTTAATGGAAGGGACAAATTTTGACCACGAAAGCCTTAATGCACTCCAAAAGGTGACTCTAAGGGCAGTTGTAATGAGTTTCATATTTTTTGGGCTTGTTGCAATTGAGGGTGTTATTATGAGACTTGTTTTAACAGGAAAAGAGGTTGCTCCAATTCCAAATATGTTTTTTGAGCCAAGCCACTACTTTTCAATTATGACAGCTCACCCAATTGTTGGAATTTTTGGCTCAACTTACCAACTTGTATTTGCTGCTTTTATGTTTTTGGTTCCATATCTAACAAAAAAGCCTTTATATAGTATAAAATTGGCTAATTTTGTTTGGATTACAATTACTCTTGGAACATTTTTAGCTTGGCTTGCAGCATTTATTTGGAAATATGCTCCACTTTATACTCTATATTGGCCCCTACCTGCAGATACTAAGCAGTTTAATACAATTGGAGGAATTATTTTTGTTATTGGAGTTGCCCTAATTATGGTTGGAACAATGGGTTTTATATACAATATCTATGCAACAATTTTTCAAAGAGTTGGAGTTCATAAAGATAAAACAACAAAAGAGCTCTTAATTAGTGGTTTTGGAATTGATGGGATGCTAAATTTATGGAATAAGCTAAGAGGAAAGCCACCATACTCAAAAGAGCCAGCTCTATCACTTCCTGTTGTTGCAATATTTCGTGGAACTGTAGATACATTTTTAGATGCAATTGTAATTTTAGGAGCAGGGATTTTAGTGTTGGTATATTTAGTAGCAGATTTAGGAGGCATATCGCTTGATCCTCATGCAATTGATGCCCTGCTTTATAAAAACTACTTTTGGTGGGGGCTTGATTTAGTTGCTGATGGGCTTGTATTAATCTATGTTGCAGGAAGCTGGTATTTGCTAGCAACTATTATTACAGGTCAAAAACTATTTATGGAAAATGTAGCAAGAGCTGCATTAATGCTTGAGCTTTTAGTTTCTT
>JAADEQ010000144.1 GCA_013153345.1 Campylobacterota bacterium
TTTAAATATTTTAGTTATTAATGACTTTTACTTACAACTACCAACATTTTGATATTTATAACCATAAATCTAATTGCTTGCCATATAAGACATGTTCTCATTTTTTTAGCGAAAGATCCTGGAATCATTGTTAATGTAAAGTTATCATTTTTTGCAAAATTTAATTCTTCTTTTTTCATTGTATTTCCTTTTTAGTTTATTATTTTATATATAAATAAAAATCAATATTTTCATCTTAATTCAAAGCAGTTAATGGTGAAATTTACTTCAGTAAATGATCAATTAACTAACGAAGAATAAATGAAATCACTTCATAAATTTATGACATCTAGTCATAAATTTATTTCGTTCTTATTCTGGTATTAATGTCCAACCTGGCTTAAGCTGAGCTTTCCAGATAAATAAGTAATGTAAAATATGTTTAATCCAGTGACCTGCAAGTCCAATCTCACCAAATGTATAGTCTAAATCTCTACCAATTCCTGGATATTTCTCAAAATCTGGAACTACTGGATAAACTGTTAGAGCTGCAGCTAATCCTTTTGTTAGGCTCTTACCTGCACTTGCAACACAAGCTGCACCCATATGTGCCATTGATGCTTCATGAAGCTCTGCATTTGGTCCATGTTGAATTAAATCAACTACTGATCTAGCAACTGCTTTTCCAATAATACCACTTGGCATTCCTGTTCTTGGTGGAGCTGGTGTAATTGGTGTACCATTTGGAGATTTCATTGGTTTTGAGATTGGATGAGGTGGTGCAAATGCAATACCTACTGCAAAGATATTATCATACTCTGGAGATTTATATGTTTTTGGCCAATCTTCAGCTTTCCACTCCTCATATGGCTTTTGAGTATAATCTGCATCAACTTTCATAAATTTATTTGGAGCAAAAAGCTTATCAGTAATATCATTTCCAGCTTTATCATACGCTTTCATTCCAACACCAGTAAATGGAGGAATTAACATTGCAAAATCAAACTCTTCAACCCCTGTTGTTCCATCAAGAAGCTCATAATGCACTTTTCCTTCTTCAACCTTGCTAACATGAGCTCCAATAATCCAATCAACACCTCTTTCAACATATAGTGATTCTGCAAAGATTTTTGAGCTTACTGCATACCCTCCATATTTCATATGAAGACCACCAATACCAAAATCACCTAAGAAGCTCTCATTTGAAATCCATTTAATCTCTAAATTATCTCTAATTCCTCTTTGAGTAGCTTCAAACTCAATATTAAAGATATACTCAAATGCAGCCCCTTGGCAAGTACATAGACCATGTCCTGTTCCAACTAAGATTTTTTGCTTCTCACCCTTTTCTGCTTTTTCAAAAATCTTTTGAAGCTCGCTATTTGCATGCACTGCATGGTCAGCTGTACATACTGAAACTGTATATGGCCCAAGTCCCCCTTTTCCATCGCCAAGTCCTGGAGTTGCATCAAAGTTTAGCTTTGGACCTGTTGCATTAATTAAATAGTCATACTCAACCTCTTCAGTTTGACCCTCTTTTCCTTGACCAGTATATTTAATTGTAACAAATGGCTTATCGCTGCCCTCTTTTCCTTCTGGATGAATTGATACTGCTAAAGCTTGCTTATAATCAATTCCAGCCTTTTCATATACTGGTGCTAGTGGGAAGATAACATCCTCTTTTTTCATCTGACCCACACCAACCCAGATGTTTGATGGAATCCAGTTCCAATTTGCATTTGGCGTCACAACCACAACTTCATGCTCATCGCCAAGCCACTTTTTAGCAAATGTCGCAGCAGTGTGTCCTGAAACACCACCACCTAAAACAACTAATCTTGCCATGCCTTTCCTTTTAGATTAATTTCAATACAAAATAAATTGTATAATAAATTTTATTAAATATCTATTAACATTTGTTATAATAATATGTTGTAAAAATAAAATTGATAATATTTATGGGATTTTGTAACTTTTGGTAATTTATTTAGTTTAATAAAAGGGGCGCTTTTGTTAAGATTTATTGTGATTATTTCTTTAATTATCTATTTATATGGAAGTGAGTTTAGAGCTTCAATCTCTTCTTCACCAAATAGAATTAATCCTTTGCTTGCAACTGATAGTGCAAGTAGTCAGATTGCTGATTGGATATTTAATGGGCTTGTAAAGTTTAATAAAGATGCAAAAATTGTTGGTGATTTAGCAAAGAGTTGGGAGTTTGAGAATAATACAACCTTAATTTTTAAATTAAGAGATAATGTATTTTGGCATGATGGAGTTAAATTTAGTGCAGATGATGTGATATTTACATATAATCTTCTTAAGTCTCCAAAAATCTCAACTCCATATAGTAGCGATTTTAATGAGGTAAAAGATGTTAAAAAGATAGATGATTTTACTATTAAAGTAACATATAAAAGACCCTATTTTAAGGCTCTATCAATTTGGATGATGGGGATTTTGCCAAAGCATCTTTGGGAGAAGGAAAAAAATCCAATGCAAAGCAAACTAAATAAGTTTGCAGTTGGAACAGGGCCATATAGGATGATAAAACCATTTGAGGTAAATAAAAATATTGAGCTTATTGCAAATGAGAAATATTATCTTCATAAACCAAATATCAATAAGATTATATATAAATATGTTGGAGATAGTGCAACTGAGTTTTTGCTTTTAAAATCGATGCAGCTTGATATTGGAGGTTTATCTCCTCTTCAAGTTAGCCGCCAAATTGATAAAAAATTTAAAGAGAACTTTAATATATATGAAAGACCCTCTAATGGATATACCTATTTGGGATTTAATTTAAGAAAACCTCCATTTAACAATCCAAAAATAAGAGAGGCAATTGCACTTGCAATTAATAAACAAGAGCTAATTGACTTGCTGTTTTTTTCTCATGGAAAACCTTGTTATGGTCCTTTTATGCCAGGAACTAATGCATATCCAAAAGATTTAAAGCCTCTATCTTATAATCCAAAAAGAGCAAAAGAGATTTTAAAAGAGCTTGGTTATACAAAAGAAAATCCTTTAACTTTTACAATAATAACAAATAGTGGAAATGATATTAGGGTAAAAGCGGCTGAGATTATTTTGCAACAACTCTTAAAGGTTGGAATTAAAGCAAAACTTAGAGTCTTAGAGTGGCAAGCTTTTTTAAATACAATAGTTTTTCCAAGAAATTTTGAGGCTGTAATTTTGGGTTGGTCTTTGGGACTAATTCCTGATGCATACTCAATTTGGCATAGCGATGGAGATAAGAAGGGGGGATTTAATTTTGTTGGATATCATAATAAAGAGGTTGATAGATTAATAGAAAAAGCAAAAAGCGAAATTGATCCTATTAAATTTGGAAAAATCTATCAAAAGATATTTAAGCTTATTGTAAATGACCACCCGTATATCTTTTTATATATTCCAAACTCAATTACTGCAGTTAATAAAAAGATTGAAGGCATTGAACCATCAATTATAGGAATTATGCATAATTTCATTGATTGGAAGATAAAAGTAAAGTAAGTGTAATTTAGTAACAAATTCTTAAATAGAGGCTCTAAAGAGGGAATTTTTTTTACCAAATTACCCATTTTATATAGGAAGAAATGAAGCAAGAGCTAATATTTTTGATAATAAAACCTAATTTCAAGGCTTATTTAAGTTGAGTTTATTACAATAAGTTAACTAAATTAATTAGGAGAAGCTATGGTAGAGATTAGATGGCACTCAAGAGCCGGTCAGGGTGCGGTAACAGGAGCTAAAGGACTTGGGGATGTAGTTTCAACTACCGGTAAGCAGGTTCAAGCATTTGCTCTATATGGGTCAGCAAAAAGAGGTGCAGCAATGCGCGCTTATAATAGAATTGATGATGAGCCAATTATTAATCATGAAAAGTTTATGAGACCAGATTATGTTTTAGTAATTGACCCAGCGCTTGCATATACTGATAATATTACTGAAAATGATAAAGAGAGCACAAAATATATAATTACTACTCACCTAAGTAAAGATGAGTTAATTGCTGGAATTCCAGAGCTGCAAGATAAAAAAGATAGAGTATTTGTTGTTGATGCGATTCAAATCTCACTTGATACAATTGGAAGAAGTATTCCAAATACACCAATTTTGGGGGCATTTGTAAAAGTTTCTGGAATGTTTGAGTTAGATTACTTTTTAAATGCAATGCAAAGAGTTCTTTCAAAGTTTCCACAAAAGATTATTGATGCAAATATGGAAGCTATTAAAAGAGCATATAACGAAGTTAAATAAAAGGATATATAATGAAAGGTGTTTTAGCTACTGAAAAAAGAGGGATAAGAGAGCTTGGAGCTGAGGAGAAAGTTGGTTGGGATGAGGTACCTCAAGGAGTTATATTAGAATCTTTTGAAGAGGTTCTAAAAGAAAATGTAGCTCATATTAGACCAGAAGAGAGACCATATAGCGATTTTAACAGCTATACTGCAACAGTTGCATCTTGGAGAGTTATAAAGCCTGTATATAATAGGGATATATGTATTGATTGTCAAAATTGTTGGGTTTGGTGTCCTGATACTTCAATAATTTCTAGAGATAAGCAGATGCTTGGAATTGATTATGACCATTGTAAAGGGTGTGGAGTTTGTGTTGAGGTTTGCCCAACAAATCCAAAATCGCTTTTAATGTTTGCTGAGGCTGAAGAGATTGAAGATGCACTTGCAAAATGGCCAGAAAAAAAGAAAAAAAGTAAGTAAGGATAGATAATGGCAGAGAAATTTCAATTAAATGAAGTAGAAGTTTGGGATGGAAATTATGCAGCTTCTCAAGCTCTAAGACAAGCTCAAGTTGATGTTGTTGCAGCTTATCCAATTACTCCATCAACTCCAATTGTTGAAAATTATGGAAGTTATGTGGCTGATGGTTATGTTGATGGTGAGTTTGTTATGGCTGAGAGTGAACATGGAGCAATGAGTGCTTGTGTTGGAGCAGCTGCAGCAGGTGGGCGCGTAGCAACTGCAACAAGCTCTCAAGGATTTGCTTTGATGGTTGAGGTGCTTTATCAAGCAAGTGGTATGAGACTTCCAATTATCTTAACTGTTGTAAATCGTGCTCTTGCAGCTCCGCTAAATGTTAGAGGTGACCACTCAGATATGTATTTAGGGCGCGATAGTGGATGGATTCAACTTGATGCATTTAATGCTCAAGAGGCATACGATTTAACTTTGTGTGCGTTTAAAATTGGTGAGGATATGAGAGTTAGACTTCCAGTAATGGTTCATCAAGATGGTTTCTTAACATCTCATACGGCTCAAAATGTATATCCACTTGATGATGATACTGCATATAAGTTTGTTGGAAAGTATCAACCATATGAAGAGATGCTAGATTTCTCTAAACCTGTAACTTATGGAGCACAAACTGAAGAGGATTGGCACTTTGAGCATAAAGCAAAGCAGCATAAAGCTCTAGTTGATAGCCGTGCAGTAATTGATGAGGTTTTTGAGGAGTTTAAAAAGCTAACAGGAAGAGAGTATAATAGAGTTGAAAAATATCTAATGGATGATGCTGAAGTTGCAATTGTTGCACTTGGAACTACTGTTGAGACTTCAATTGTTGCAGCAAAAAAACTTAGAGAAGAGGGAATTAAAGCTGGAGTTGTTGCTCCAAGATGCTTTAGACCATTTCCATTTGATGATATAAGAGATGCGCTTGAAAATACTAAAGCAGTTGCAGTTCTTGATAGAAGTGCGCCAATGGGAGCTATGGGAGCGCTATTTAATGAAGTAAGTGCAGCACTATATACAACACCAAATAGACCACTTGTAACAAACTATATCTATGGGCTTGGTGGAAGAGATTTTGCAGTAAATGATGCAATAAATATTTTTAAAGAGGCTAAAGCAAATGCTGATGCTGGATATATTACAACTCCAATTCAGCAATTTAGCGGCGTTAGAGGTCCAAAACTTGGATTTTTTGAAACAAAAAGGGGTAAATAATGGCTTTAACTAATATTAAAAACTTAAAAGAGTTCTCAACTGTTAATGAGAGATTAGAAGGGGCTCATCTTTTATGTCCAGGGTGTGCTCACTCCATGATTGTAAGAGAGTTAATGAATGCAACTGATGATAACCTTGTAATTGCAACAAATACAGGATGTTTAGAGGTTTCAACTGCAGTATATCCATACACCTCTTGGGATACATCTTGGATTCATATTGGGTTTGAAAATGCAGCAAGTGCAGTTAGTGGGGCTGAGGCGATGTATAAGGCAAGAAAGAGAAAAGGAACTCTAAAAGATCCTGATGCTCCGGTTAAATTTGTTGCATTTGGTGGAGATGGAAGTACTTATGATATTGGATTTCAATGGCTAAGTGGAGCAATTGAGAGAGGTCATGATTTTGTATATATCTGTTTAGATAATGAAAACTATGCAAATACCGGAGGTCAAAGAAGCTCAGCTACTCCAATTGGAGCTAGTACTTCTACTGCAAAAGCAGGACGCGTTAGCTATGGTAAAAAAGAGAAGAAAAAAGATATTGTTGGAATTATGGCAGCTCATGGTGCTCCATATGTTGCACAGCTCTCACCAAATAAGTGGAAGATTATGGCAAAAGGTTTTCAAAAAGCACTTGAGACTGAAGGGCCTTGTTTTATTAACACGGTGAGCGCTTGTACAACTGAGTGGAAGTTTGACCCAAAAGATACAATTCATATTACTGACCTTGCAACTGATAGTTTGATGTTTCCAATTTATGAAATTATTAATGGAACAGAGCTAAATATCTTATATAGACCAAAAAATATTATTCCAGTTGAAGAGTATTTAGCAGCTCAAGGAAGATATAAACATCTATTTAAGCCAGAAAACCGCCATGTAATTGATATGATTCAAAAAGAGGTAGATGAGAGATGGGAATATCTTCAAAGAAGAGAAGAGGCAAGAGTTTAACTCTTGCTTATGCAACTAACTCTTCTTATATTTTTAATTATTGGATTTTTCCTTCAAAAAACCCTCTCAATAAAAACTCAAAAGAGCTTATCACTCTTTTTAAATAGATTTATTATCTATCTTAGTTTGCCATCTTTAGTGCTTTATTATCTAAAAGATATAACTCTTAGCCCAGCTTTTTATATACCTATATTTACAGCTTGGGGAGTATTTTTGGTAGTTGCTTTGGCTCTGTTTGCTCTTTATAAAGCTTTTAATCTATCAAAAGAGCTTACTGC
>JAADEQ010000029.1 GCA_013153345.1 Campylobacterota bacterium
TTTTAGAGTTTCTATATAATAGCTCTTTACACTCAATACACCTTGCTACTTCTTTATCTTTTAGAATAACTCTTTTTTGCAAGGTAAAACATTTTCTACAAATTATTAAATTATCAAGCTCACTCTCTTTCATTTTGACCTTTTAAAAAATCTACTAAAATAGTTGCATAGCTTCCCTTTGGCAAAATAAACTCAAGCTCATACCAAGCCTTTTGAGGAATATATTTTTGGCTAATAATTTCAGGAAATACAAAAAAGTATCTTCTGCTACCATCTTCTTTTATCTCTTTATCAAACTCCTCTTCAATAATCCTTGCAACCTCAACTGCCCTTTTTACCCTCTTGCCAGCAATTAATCCTGTTGGGGCAATATCTTTTTGAACAAATCTATCTGAAGCAATTTTGGGCTCTTCAAAAAATATCTTTCCAAATGGATAGTGCATTAAAATATCACCTTTTAAAATCTTAAATGGGTGAGGCTGCTTTTTTGCATCTTTTAAAGACTCTTTTGGAAGCTTTAAAATCTCTTCAACCTCTCTTTCACTAAAGCTACTAAGCAAATTGCTAAGAGTAACTCTCTTTGCAAGCAAACTATTAAAAAGATAGCTTTGGTAGCTGCTAATTAAAAACTCTTTTGTTTTTTTATCTCTTATATCTCTTTTCCCCTCAACTATCTCTTTTCCCTCTAAATAGTTTTTCCCATCAACTCCAAATCTTTGAACTCCAAAATAGTTTGGCATACCATACTTTTTTATCCACTCTAAAACTGACTCAATTTTGCTTTTTTCTTTATCAAGCACCTTTTTAAACCTCATCCAAAAGCGATTCCCTTTTAGATGCCCTACTCTAATCTTATTATTATGATAGGTTTTTTCAACTATCTTTATATTTGGATGGGAAAAGTTTTTTAACTTCTCTTCATATTTTTTTGGCAATGAGATATATTGATAAGTTAATGCATGTTTATCTTTCAATCCAGCATAGCCAATCTCTTTTTTCTTAACTCCTAAAAAGTTGCTTAAAATCTCAATTAGCTCCCAAGTTGTTAAATCCTTTTTTCTAATCTTTAATATCAAATGCTCCCCCTCCCCATTAAATGGATACAAAGGAATCTCCTCTACCACAAAAGAGGAGGGGCTTGGATTAAATACAAACTCATTTTTATGATTTAGTGGCCAGATATATTTAAATTCGCTCAAGATATACTCCGCTTTCAATATGGTGTGTATATGGAAATTGGTCAAACATCGCAACCCTTTTTATCTTATGAGTCTTTGTTAGCTCTTTTAAATCCTCTTTTAAGCTCAAAGGGTTACACGAAATATATATTATATTATCAATTTGCTTTACAAGTTCTAAACTGCTGCTATCAAGTCCAGCCCTTGGAGGGTCAACCAAAATAGTTGAGAAGTTAAACTCCTCTAAATTAATCCCTTTTAATCTATTAAACTCTCTTTTTCTATTTAGTGCTTCATAAGTTTCAGCCGCATTTAACCTAACAAATTCAATATTAAAAGCGCCATTTAGCTCTTTGTTTATTTTTGCATTCTTAATTGAGGTTTTGCTAACCTCTGTTGCTAAGACTTTTTTAAACTCAAAGCTAAGGGGAATTGTAAAGTTTCCAAGTCCACAATATAGCTCTAAAAAATCATCTTTTTCTTTAATCTCTTTTACAATATCTTTTGCCCACTTAATCATCTTTTGATTAATATATGGATTTGGCTGCGTAAATCCCCCCTCAAAATATCTATAAAAATACTCTCTATCAATCTCAATTTTCTCATTAATATAATCTCTTGAAATTATCTCTTTTTGCTTTTTTGCCCTTCCAATAATAAAACTTCCTAAACTCTCTTCAAGCTCTTTTGCTGCTTCTTTCCAACTATCATCCAATCTTTTATGATAAATTAGAGTAATTAAAACCTCCCCACTTAGACCACTTAAAAACTCAACACTAAAGAGCTTCTCTTTTAATATTTTATCTTTATTAATCTCTTCAAGTAGAGGAGTCCAGACTCTTTGAATTGGCTCAAGCAATTTAGGACACTCTTTAATTATCTCAATCCCATCTTTAGTTAAATTAGTTAAAGCATAAAAGGCCTTTTTATCTTTATGCCAAACTCTAAACTCCCCTCTTGCTCGATGATTTGATTTAGGTGAGCTAAAGATTTCAATTTTGTCTTTATAAAAAGGCTCAAGCAGCTCCTTTAGCCTCTTTTCTTTTAAACTTAGCGCATCTATATAGGTAAGTTGATATAAGTCGCAAGCTCCACACTTCCCAAAATGTATACAATTCATCAATTTATGCCTTTTTTAGATATAATACAACTTAATATTTTACCAAAGGAATATAAATGTCTATTTCTATTGCAATCTTAGCTGCTGGCAAAGGGACAAGAATGAAATCATCTTTGCCAAAAGTTCTTCATAAAATCTCTGGAAAGCCTATGATATACCATATTATAAAAGAGAGCCAAAAAGTTAGCGATGATATAACTTTGATTTTGGGCCATCAATTTGATTTGGTAAAAGAGGAGATTTTAAAAGATTTTAAAGATATAAAGATTCATAAGCAAGATTTACAAAACTATCCAGGAACCGGAGGGGCACTCAAAGGGGTTGAGTTTAAAGGAGAAAAGGTTTTAATATTAAATGGAGATATGCCCCTAATTACAAAAAGCTCCTTAGAAAAACTGATAAACTCTAATGCTCCTATTGCAATGAGCATTTTTAATCTAAAAAATCCAGCTGGTTATGGAAGGGTTATAATTAAAGATAATAGAGTTGAAGAGATTGTTGAAGAAAAAGATGCAAATGAAGAGATAAAAAGAGTAAAGAGTGTAAATGCAGGGGTTTATATTATTAAAAAAGAGCTTCTTGATGAGTTTATTCCAAAGCTAAGTAATAATAATGCTCAAAAGGAGTACTACTTAACTGATATTATAAAGATGGCAAGAGAAAAAGGGGTTGAGATTGAGCCAATTGAGGTTGATGAAAAGGAGTTTATGGGGGTTAACTCAAAATATCACCTATCTCAAGCTGATGAGATTATGCAAGAGAGGATTAAAAAAGAGCTAATGGAGAGTGGTGTTATTATGATAAATCCAAAAACAAGCTATATTGAGATAGAGGCTAAGATTAAAGGAGAATCAACAATTGAGAGTGGTGTAGTAGTTACAAATGGCTCTTTAATAGAGAATAGCCACATTAAAGCAAATAGTGTTATTGAAGAGTCAACTATAATTAACTCCTCAATTGGTCCAATGGCCCATATTCGCCCAAAATCAAATATAGCCAACTCTCATATTGGAAACTTTGTTGAGGTTAAAAAATCAAAATTAGATGGAGTAAAGGCTGGACATTTGAGCTATCTTGGGGATAGTGAGATTGAGAGTGGAACAAATATTGGAGCTGGTGTAATTACTTGCAATTATGATGGAAAAAATAAATATAAAACCAAAATTGGAAAAGATGTATTTGTTGGAAGCGACTCTCAGCTTGTAGCTCCTGTTACTATTGAAGATGAGAGCATAATTGCAGCTGGAAGCACCATAACTGAAGATGTGCCAAAGGGGGCCTTAGCAATTAGTAGAGTAAAACAAAAGATTATTGATAACTTCTTTTATAGATTTTTTAATAGAAAGAGATAAGATGTTAGTAAACTTAAAAGATAAAAAGATTTTGGTTGGAGTTACAGGCTCAATTGCAATCTATAAAGCGTGCGAGCTTATACGACTTTTTATTAAGAGTGGAGCTAATGTTAATGTGGTAATGAGCCCAAATGCTCAAAAGTTTATTAATCCAATAACCTTTGAGGCGCTAAGTAGAAACAAAGTCTTAACCGAAGTGAGCGAAGATTGGTCAAATGAGCTAAACCATATCGATTTAGCCCAAAAAAGTGATGCATTTGTAATTGCTCCAGCAACTGCAAATACAATAAATAAACTAAGCAAAGGGATAGCTGATAATATTTTACTCTCTTGCGCATTAGCCTATCCAAAAAATCTTATAATTGCCCCATCAGCTAATACTGAGATGTTAAATAACCACTATACTCAAGGCTCACTAAAGATGCTAAAGGTAAATGATACAATAATTGTTGAGCCCCAAACCAAAAAGCTTGTTTGCGGAGTTGAGGGAAGTGGAGCTTTAGCCAAGCCGCTTGAGATATATTATGCAACAGCAAGAGAGATTTTAAAAGATGAGTTTTGGGAGAATAGAAAAGTAGTTATTAGTGGAGGGGGAACAAGAGAGCCAATTGATGAGGTAAGATATATTGGAAACCGCTCAAGTGGGAAGATGGCAAATGCTTTGGCTTTAGCTTTATATCTAAAAGGGGCTGATGTTTGTTTGGTAACTACTAAAAAAGATGACTCACTTCCAAGTGAGATATATACTTTGGAAGTAGAAGATAGCAGTGAGATGAGTGAATATATAAAAGATTGTATTAGAGTTGCAAAAAAAGGAAAAGTGACAAAACCAAGCCTAAATAATCCAGAAGCTATCCAAGTTATTAGAAAAAAACCATATCTATTTATGGCTGCAGCAGTTGCTGATTTTAAACCAAAATATCCCCAAGATGGAAAGTTAAAAAAAGAGGCGCTTGGGAGTGAGTGGAGTTTAGAGTTAACTCAAACTGAAGATATCTTAAAAAGTATTCCAAAAGAGGGAATTATTAAGATTGGCTTTAAGGCTGAAAAAGATGAAGAGAGTGCTATAAAAAATGCCACAAAAGCAATAGATAGCAAAAATTTAGATGCAATCGCACTAAATATCTTAAAAGAGAAAAATGATTTTGGGAGTGATTATAATGAGATAATTTTTATTACTCCAAATCAGTTAAGAAAGATTCCTCTAATGCCAAAGATTGATGTTGCATTTGAGTTAGTTGAGCTTGCAAAAGAGCTTGATAATGAATAAGCTCAAACACCTAGCCATCATAATGGATGGAAATGGAAGGTGGGCAAAACAAAGAGGACTAAATAGAACAAAAGGGCATGAGAGGGGAGCTGAAGTTGTTAGAGAGATAACTACATATTGCGCTAATTATGAAGAGATTGAGACTCTAACTCTTTATGCTTTTAGCACTGAGAATTGGAAGCGCCCTAAAATGGAGGTTAATTTTTTAATGAAGCTGCTTGAGAGATATTTAAAAAATGAGCTTGAAACATATATGGAAAATGAAGTTAGATTTGAGACAATTGGGGATTTAAGCCCATTTTCAAATGGTCTTAAAAGAGCAATTAAAAATCTAAAAGAGGCAACCAAAAACAATAAAAAATTAACCCAAATTATTGCTCTAAATTATGGGGCTCAAGATGAGATTGTAAGGGCAGTAAAAAGAGTCTTGCAAGAGAATAAAGAGATTTCAGTTGAGAGTATAAGTAGCGCTTTAGATACTCCATATAGTGAGGTTGATTTATTAATTAGAACAAGTGGGGAGTTTAGAGTCTCAAATTTTTTGCTTTGGCAAATTGCCTATAGTGAGTTCTATTTTACAAAGACCCTTTGGCCAGATTTTAATTCAGCTGAGCTTGAAAAGATAATTGATAATTTTAAAAATAGAGAGAGGAAGTTTGGTGGAATATAATATTGTAGTTGCACTCTTTATATTTTTATTTGGAGTTAGCGTTGGCTCATTTTTAAATGTCTTAATATATAGAATTCCAAATGAAATAAGTATTATCTCTCCCCCATCAGCTTGTCCAAATTGTAAAAATAGGCTAAAGTGGTATCACAATATTCCAATAATAAGCTGGATATTTTTGGGAGGAAAGTGTGCTTTTTGTGAGCAAAAAATCTCAATAAAATATCCTTTAGTTGAGCTTATTAATGGAATAATTTGGGTTTTATTATATTTTAAAATTGGTCTTGTTTGGTACTTTCCTTTTGTTGCTCTTTCTTTTTCAATGCTTTTGGCCTTAAGTATAATTGATTTAAAATATTATGCAGTGCCAGATAGTCTAAATTATGCAGCATTAATCTTTGCACTAATTAATCCAAACTTTTTAATCTCACTAAGAGATGCAGCAATTGGAGCTTTGGGGCTGTTTTTGGTTGGATATTTTACAAGCAAATTGGCAAAAAAGGATGCATTAGGAGAGGCTGATATTATAGTTGCAGCAACAATGGCAGCCTTGCTTGGCTTTCCAGCCTTTTTTATTGCAATGTTTATCTCAGCTATAGTTGCAATAATCCCTTCTTTATTTGCAAAAGATACAATGATTCCTTTTGTGCCATTTTTAAGTATTGGCACTTTGATTACCTATTTATATAAAGAAGAGCTCTTAAATCTTTTAGAGGTTTTACTATATGGCCAAAGTTAAAGGGTATTTGCTCTCTAACTTTACAAAGAGCTTTTTAACTCTTTTTTTACCCTTTTTTATGGTTGTATCAATAATTTATGTATTAAAAATCTCAAACCTCTCTTATAAAACAAATTTAGATTTTAAAGATTTTTTAACTCTATTTATATTTGTATTGCCATATATATTTTTTGCCACCATACCTTTAACCTTTCTTGGAGCTGTTATTAATACCCTATCAAAACTCTCAGAAGAGAATGAACTTATTGCAATATTTGCCTTAGGCTACTCCCCTTTAAAGATACTATTTTACTTTTTTGGAGTTGGGGTTTTATTCTCAGCCCTACTTATTATTGTAACTCTTTTTATTCTTCCAATTGCAGACCAAAAAATGAGAAATTTTGAGAGCAAAAAGATATATGAGGCAAAATTAAGAATTCTTCCAAAAAAGCTTAGTCAAAGTTTTGGAAAACACCACATCTTTATCGAAGAAAATATCAATGGAGAGTTTAAAAATATAACAATGTTTACCAACCAAGATAAGAACTATCTTCAGATTCTATTTGCAAATAGTGGAAGTTTTGAAAAAGAGAATAAGAGAAGTTATCTAAATTTAAATAGTGGAACCCTCTACCGATATAAAGATGAGAATTTTCAAATT
>JAADEQ010000092.1 GCA_013153345.1 Campylobacterota bacterium
ATGTCTTAAGTGTTGATGATATGTTAAAGATGAGCCCTATTGCAAAAGAGACAATAAAAGAGTTTCGCGCTTCAACCTATACCAAAGAGGATATCCAAAACTTTGCTAGAAACCTTCAAATCCAAAACCCTCACGAGGATGAAGAGGCTCCTATTAAAGAGGAGGAGCCTACCCAAGAGAAGATGATAGATAAGATAGTAAAAGAGAATCAAGAGCCTCAAGAGGCAAACTCAGTTGAGATTAAGAGCCATGAAGAGATTAAAGAAGAGGTTAAAGAGATTAATGATACCTTAGAGAGTGCAAAAAAGGATACTACATTAGATGAAGCTAGTAGAAAAATAGAAATAAAAGATAAAGAAAAACGCACCAAAGTAATCTCTAAATATAAAACTCTTAGAGCCAAATTTGCAAAAAAAGAGAGCCCTTCAAAAGAGGAAAAGAGCCCTACCCCACAAAAGAGCTCTTTTAAGTTTGATAAAGTCAAAAGCTCCCAAGAAGAGAGCAAAAAAGAGGAGGTTAATATAGAGATATACCCTCCTATACCCCATATTGAAAATAAGTATCGCCAAGCATTTATACTCTATCCTCCTATTAAAGAGAGTGATATTTGGGTAGAGGATGTAGTTAGAATGTTAAAAAAGATGGCGGCTCAAAACTATAATGAGGATGATATAAGAGCTCTTTTTGATGAGTATGAGCACTTTTTAGATAAAGGAGACCTCGCAAAAGCTTCCCAATTTCTTCTTTTAGCAGCAAGTAGTGACTCTAAATATGCACAATTTGTATTGGCTAGAGAGCTATTTAAAGGAAAGGTGCTAAAGAGAAATATAAAAAAGTCATTTGAGCTAATGACAAAACTAGCAAATGAGGGATTTCCTGATGCAATATGCGATTTAGGGCAATTTTATGAGTATGGAATAGGAACAGCCCAAGATAAAAAGGTAGCCCTAAAACTATATGAAAAAGCGCTTGAGTTAGGGGTGCAAAGAGCTACTAAACATATTAATCGCATCAAAGAGTCAGGAAGCCTTCTCTCATCTCTTAAAAAGATTTTTAGTTAGCAGGTAGCTGCTCTATTGCCTCATAAGCCACCTTAAAAATATACTCTAGCTCCTCTTTGGTAATAACATAAGGTGGCATAAAATAGATAGTATTCCCTAAAGGTCTAAGCAATACTCCATTTTTTAATCCATATTGATATACCTTTAGACCTATTCTTTTAGAAGGCTCATACCCCTTTATATCAAATGCAGCCACCATTCCAGTTTGACGAATATTTTCTACTCTATCCAACTCCTCAAATCTCTTTAACTCTTTGGCCATATAAGAGGCAGTAGTTCTATTTTTCTCTATAATACTCTCTTTTTCAAATAAATCTAGCGAGGCAAGAGCAGCAGAGCACGCTAAAGGATTTCCAGTATAGCTATGAGAGTGTAAAAAGGCCTTATGCTCATTATAGTCACAATAAAAAGCACTATATACCTCATTGGTAGTTAAGACAACAGAAAGTGGCAAATAACCAGCTGTTAACCCCTTGGATAGACATAAAAAATCTGGCTCAATCTCAGCTTGCTCATATGCAAACATTGTCCCAGTTCTTCCAAATCCAGTCATTATCTCATCTAAAATCAGATGCACTCCATATTTTTTAGTTAGCTCTCTTGCCCCTTTAAGATAAAAAGGGTGATACATATGCATATTTCCAGCCCCTTGAATCAAAGGCTCAACAATAAAAGCAGCAATATTTTTATGCTCTTTTTTTAGTATATTCTCTAATGCCTCTAAGGCCTCATTTGCAGCTTCAATAGTTTTATCTTTTGGAACTGGAGTTTGAATATTATTAATCAAGAGGGGCTTATAGGTCTTTTTATATAAATCAACATCCCCAACACTTAAAGCTCCAATAGTCTCACCATGATAACTATTGGTTAAAGATAAAAATAGACTCTTTTTAACCCCCTTATTTAAAAAATAGTGATAACTCATCTTAAGTGACACTTCAATGGCACTTGAACCATTATCAGCAAAAAAGAGCTTTTGTAAACTAGCAGCTGTAATATCTATTAGCCTTTGGGCTAAGTCTATAGCGGGCTTATGGGTAAATCCTGCAAATATAATATGCTCTAATTTGTCAAGTTGCTCTTTTATCTTTTGATTAATATAGCTATTATTATGCCCAAAAATATTTACCCACCAGCTACTAATTGCGTCGATATATTGGTTATTATCAAAATCATAAAGATAGACCCCTTTTGCCTCTTTTATTGGAATAAGGGGCAAAAATTCATGGTCTTTCATCTGGGTGCAAGGGTGCCATATATATTTTAGGTCTTGCTCAAAAAGTTCCAAATTTGTCATATTATTGACCTTTTTTTCTTTTATATTTTATCAAAATAGAGATTAAAAAGAACAAATGTTAACTTTTGTAAAAAAATTAAAAATTTTTTTGATTTTTCAAAAAACAATATTTTAATATTTACTATATTCATTTTATGAAACTATTTTTTTTATTTTTTTAGGTTTTTTCATATTTAATAATAAAAAGCTGTAAATAAGGGTTGTCAAATAAATTAACTATTAACAAAAATTTGGTTAAAATTTTAAAAAGGGTAATAAAAAAGGATAATTGTTATGATTTCTTGGATGCAGAGGAATAATAAATATTTAATACCAACTATATGGATAGCTACAATTGCATTTATCGGCGCAGGTGCAGTTGGATGGGGGAGTATGGACTTTGGTGATAGAACCTCCTCTATTGCAAAAGTGGGAGATGTGCCAATCTCTAAGCTAAAATTTAACTACATGTATAATAATTTATATCTATTAGAATCTCAAAAGAGAAATGGCAAGTTTGATAGAGAGATGGCAAAAAAATTGGGATTAGAAAAGAGTGTATTTGATGAGTTAGTAAGAGAGGCTCTCTTATTAAACTTAGCCAAAGAGTATGGAATTATAGTAACAGATAAAGAGGTAGCACTTGAGATTACCTCATATGATATTTTTAAAGATAAAAATGGAGTTTTTCACAAAGAGTATTATGAAAACTTCTTAAAAAGCAGAGGTCTTAAGGCAAAAGAGTTCGAAGATATTATACGTGACCAGCTAAAAGTAAAGAAGATTGTAAAGTTGCTTAATGTAAAACCTTTGGAGTTTGAAAAGGAGGTTATTGGCTCTACTTTTCGAATTGGAGATAAGATTAAGTATGATATTTTGGAGGCAAAGGATATTAATGTAACAATAGATGATAATGAACTAAAGGAGTATTGGGCTAAAAACAAATTAGAATATCTAACTCCAACTAGATATAAACTTCAGCTATTATGGACAAAGCCAAAAGATATAAACTTTACTCAAGAAGAGATTGAAAAGTTCTATAAAGAGAATAGTTTTGAGTATGTAGATAAAGAGGGAAAAACCAAGCCTCTTAGCGAAGTTAAAGATGAGGTAATTAAAGCCTTAACTCTTCAAAAGCTCAAAAAAGATGCAATTATTGAGCGTAGCAGATTTAAGAAAGGGAAACTCTCTCCAACTGAGGTAGTAACACTAGATGAGGGAGATAAGATATTTACTCCTCAAATTTGGAAAGAGATAAAAGATGCAAAAGAAAACGATATCTTAAAACCAAAAGTGGTAGATAATAGTTATGTAACTATCAAACTTGAAAAAGTAATTAAACCTCAAGAGATGAAATTTGAGGAGGCAAAAGAGCTAGTAAAAAGAGATTTAACACAAGAAAAGAGAAGAGAGGAGCTCTTTAAAAAGGCTCAAGAGCTCCAGAAAAACCCTTCAAAGCTTAAGTTTGAGAGTAAAGATTATATTACCCTCTCAACTCTTCCAAAGCTAGAAGGCTTAATTGCACCAGAGAGTTTTGAGGTTACCAAGGCGCTATTTGGAAGTAGCAAAAAGAGTGATATTGTAAATTTAGGGGATAAACTAGTTGTTTACCATATTAATGAACAGAAACTATTAGATAAAAATCCACTACTAATGGAAAAAGAGATTAGCGATATTAAGAGTGGGGAGCTATATTATAACTTAATAACAGATCTCTCAAAGAAGTATAAGATTGAGAAATTTGTAAAAGGACTTTAAGTGAGTAAAACAATATTAGCCATTGATATAGGCTCAATCAATACAAAAGCTGTCATTGCCGAGATTGATGAATTTAATGAAATTAAGGTATTAGGGCATGGTATTGCAAAATCTCAAGGAGTAAAAAAAGGGATTATTACTAATATTGATTTAGCTTCAAAGTCCATTAGAAAAGCAGTAAATGATGCAAGAAGAATTGCTGGAAATAATATTAGCAGTGCTGTTGTCTCAATCTCCAGTGCTTATACAAAAAGCACCAACTCAATTGGAATTGTAAATATCCCTCAAAAAGATATTACTATAAAAGAGATAAATAGAGTAATGGAGACTGCTTTATATAATGCTAATATTCCAAAAGATTATGAGGTTCTTCACGTATTACCATACAATTTTAAAGTAGATGAACAGACAAATATTGAAGACCCATACAATATGAATGCCTCTAGAATGGAGGTAGAGGCTCATATTATAATAGCTCAAAAATCAAGCCTTAGTAATATCAAAAAGGCTATAATCTCAGCAGGATTAGAGCTTGATGCAATTGTACTTGATAGCTATGCTTCAGCAATTGCTACAATGAGTCATGATGAGAAGGTACTAGGAGTAGCAGTTTTAGATTTAGGAGGCCAAACTAGTAGCATTACCCTTTTCAAAGGCAACTCAATTAGATATAATAACTATTTGCCAGTTGGCTCAAACCATATCACAAATGATATATCAATTGCTCTGCATACCCCTTTGGAGGTGGCAGAGAAGGTAAAAAGGGAGTTTGGTAACCTATTGGAGGTAGAAGACCAGATTCTTGAGCTTCCAATAATTGGGGATACAGAAAATAGAAATGAGATACCTTTAAAGATTATTCAAGATGTAATTGTTGCAAGAGTTGAGGAGTTGCTTTATATTTTATCAAAATATTTAGATAAGAGTAACTTAAGAGATAGAATAAGCTCTGGGATTATTCTAACTGGAGGAATGACAAAACTAAAAGGAATTAGAGAGTTTACTCAAGCAATATTTCCAGGTCTTTCAGTTAGAATTGGATATCCAGCGGAGTTAAAAGGGCTATTTGATGAGTTAAAAGACCCATCAAATGCAACAGTTATAGGGCTTTTACTATATAAAGCAGGTAAAAATACTCAATATGAGATAGATAACCAAAAAAGACTACTTCATCAAAAGGAGGAACTGCACGATAGCTTAAGTGATATTAAACTAGATAATATAGGGAGTAAGAAGAGCAAAGAGTGTGAGTCACCACCACCAAGAGTTAATGAGCAACCAGTGAATATAATTTTTGATGATTTACCACGCATTGATGATAGTAGTAATAGTGATTTTGTAACAAAAGTAAAAAATTGGATAAAACAACTTTTCTAAAAAAATAAGGAGATATAGAATGGAAAATTTTGAAATAGAAGTATTAGGAAAAGATCATACAGATTTAGCAAGCGAAGGTGCCGTAATTAAAGCAATTGGAGTTGGAGGCGGCGGTGGTAATATGATTAACCATATGGTAGAGCAAAATATTAGTGGAATTGAACTAATTGCAGCAAATACCGATAGACAAGCGCTTGATAGCTCTTTAGCTCCATATAAGATTCAATTAGGGCAAAATACTCTAAAGGGTCTTGGATGTGGAATGAGACCAGAAAGAGGAAGAGAGGCTGCACTTGAGGCATATGATGAGATAAAAGAGGCTCTAAATGGGGCAAATATGGTATTTATTGCAGCAGGACTTGGAGGAGGAACTGGAACAGGAGCTGCTCCAATTGTAGCTCAAGCTGCAAAAGATGTAAATGCTTTAACTGTTGGAGTTGTAACTACCCCTTTTAAATTTGAGGGAAGAAAGAGAATAAAACTCGCTGAAGAGGGGCTAAAAGAGTTAAAAAAAGAGTGCGATTCAATTATTGTAATTCCAAATGAGAGACTACTTAGTATAGTTGATAAAAATCTTGGAATTAAAGAGAGCTTTAAATTAGTTGATGATATTTTAGCACAAGCAGTAAGTGGAATCTCAAATGTTATTATCTCTCACTCTGCAAGCGATATTAACCTTGACTTTAACGATGTAAGAACAGTTATGAGCCATAAGGGGCTAGCATTAATGGGAGTTGGAAAAGCTGTTGGAGATAATGCCGCAACTGAGGCAACAATGCAAGCGATTAACTCTCCACTTCTTGGAGACATCTCAATTAAAGGGGCTCAGGGTATTTTGGTGCATTTTAATATTAATCCAAACTATCCAATTGTGCAAATCTCTGAAGCAATGAGTGCACTTGAAGAGTTTGCAGATGAAGAGGCATATGTAATCTTTGGAACAACAACAAATGAAGATATTCCAGAAGATGAGGTATCTTTAACAATTATTGCAACTGGTTTTGAAAAGGATAATAAAGAGATAGAACCCAATTTGGAGCAAAAAAATACTACATCGGTAAAGCCAACTACTATTAATAAACCAAGAAATATAACTATTAGAAAAGTAGTAGGGGATGAGCTTGAGAGCTACTATGACACTCCCACTTTCTTAAGAGAGCAAAGAGATTAAATCTTTTTTCTCTCTTTAATCTACACCTTCACATTCTTTAAGCTGCTATCTAGAGTCTCTACAATATTTTTAATTTTTAAAGATAGTTCATTCAAGAAGTTTTTAGCTCTATTTAAATCTATCTCAATTTTATTCTCATCTATTTTAATTCCAACACTATCTTTTAAATCAATTTTCCCCTCCTCAATCTCTTTTTCTAACTTTTTAACATTATTTTCTAGTTTTTTTTCTAGCTCTTCAAAAAACTTTTTAGTAGCATTAGTAGTTTAAAGAATGTGAAGGTGTAGATTAAAGAGAGAAAAAAGATTT